>DAOWKS010000041.1 GCA_030643665.1 bacterium | reverse complement strand
GGACAGGATTCGAACCTGCAAGGGCATAAATGCCCGCTGGTACTCCAAACCAGTGCCTTACCATTCGGCGCACCTCTCCATTGTTTTCTAACTTATTGTTGTTCCGTTAAATTTGCTGCCCTTTAGTATATTTTTAAAATTATCTAAATCCTTTCCATCAGCTACTATAACTGTTATTTTTTCTTTTTTCGCCAATCTTGCCGCAACAGGATCAACCGGAGAATGCAATCCGGGCAACCATTTTTGAGGAATCATTTTAAGATAATCTTCCCATCTTAATTCTCTAATAGGTTTTGCTTTTTTATCTTTTTGAGGATCACTTGTATAAACATAAGATGGCTTGCCTAATATAATAACTTTTTTTATTTTTAAATCAACCGCTATCTGAACTGAATCAAAATCAGTTGACCAACCGGGATCCCATCCAGAGCCAATGATTATTGGATATTTATCAAATCCTTTCAATCTAAACCTTTCGTCAAAGACCACCGGATTCGCTTTATTTCGAAAAATCACTCTTAAAAGATGAGCATTAATCCTGGTGGCGTGAATTCCAAGCCAATCCTTGTCCTCATCAACTATTTTTGTAATTTTAACAGCGGCTTCCTGATACTGACGCGCTACACTTCCTCCTCCGGCAACCAAAATAAATTTCTTGCCTTTTTTTAATTCTTTTTTAAGGAAAAGATGAAACTTACTCAAAAAATCTATATCAATTTCTTTAGGACAAATAATGGAACCGCCAATAGCCACTACGAATTTATTGTTTTTGAGCATAAAAATTATATTTTTCCGCCTGGCTGCGAAACATGCATTCCGCGTAATGCTTTAATTCTTTCTTCCAAAGGCGGATGGGTCATAAATAATTTTGTGAACCAGTTCTTGGCTTGCTTTCCCTTAAAAGGCGAAGAAATAAACAAATGCGCGGTAGAATTATTTGCTATCCGCATCGGGTTCGCATCAGCTGAAATTTTTTCCAAAGCCCGGGCTAATCCTTCTGGATACCGAGTTAGCAAAGCGCCTGAAGCATCGGCTAAAAATTCTCTTTTGCGGGAAATGGCTAATTTGATTAAACCGGCCGCAATTGGCGCTAAAATTGCGGCTGCAATCCCTAAAATCAGTAAAATTGTTCCTGCTCCGCCGGAGTCGCGGGAATCGCGGCGACCCATTCCGCCAAAAAAACTAATCCGTAAAAATATATTGGAAAGTATTGCCACAACCCCGACTAAAACCACAACAACTGTTTGCAGAAGCATATCTTTATTTCCAATATGCGCAAGCTCGTGCGCAATTACCCCTTCCAATTCTGTTCTGTCTAATTTTTCCAAAAGTCCTTGGGTTACTGCTACGACTGCGCGCTCGGCATTCCTGCCCGTGGCAAACGCGTTTGGCTGCGCTTCTTGAATGATAAAAATCCGAGGCAAAGGCAATCCGGCAGTAATACATAAATTTTCTACAATACGATAAAGTTCAGGGTTGTCTTTTTTCTCTATTGGTTTTGCCCTGCACATTGACAAGACAATTTTATCCGAATACCAGTAGCTACTGAAACTCATTGCGATACTTAAAATAATAGCAATTATTAAAATAGCGCTGCTATCTAATAAATAACTAAAAAGCCAGCCAAGAGTAATAATAAAAACCAAAAATCCGGTCATTAATGCCCATGTCTTGCGGGTATTTGATTCAGCGTGAGAATATAATGTCGGCATTAGAACTTAACGCTCACTGGTTCGCGGGCAGCCGGTTCTTCTATTTCAAAGAAATCCATTTTAGCAAAACCAAGCGGGCTGGCAATTAAATTTACCGGAAAACTTTCTGTCTTGATATTTAAGTCCCGAACATTAGTGTTGTAAAACCTTCTGGCCGCCTGGATTTTATCTTCGGTATCGCGAAGCTCTCTTTGCAATTCTAAAAAATTTGCTGCTGCTTTTAAATCCGGATAATTTTCAGCCACCGCAAAAAGCGATTTCAGAGTATTGGTCAGCATATTTTCCGCTTGTCCTTTTTCTTTTGGGTTGGTCGCTCCCATTGCTCTGGTTCTGGCTTCGGTCACTTTTTCAAAAAGTTCTCTTTCATGCGTGGCATAACCTTTAACTGTTTCCACTAAATTAGGAATTAAGTTATATCTTCTCTTTAGTTGGACATCAATATCAGACCAGGCCTCTTTGGCTCGATTTTTGAGAGTAATCAAACGGTTGTAAGTTAAAATCAACCAAAAAAGCACAAACCCCAGAACTATTAAAATAATATGAAATATCTCCATATAGAAAATTGAAAATTTGTTACTATTTTTTATTCTTCCCGACCTTGTTGTTTTTATCATACTTTAATTTTAACCTTTTTGTCAAAAAAAACAGGAGGAAAATACACCCCCCCTTATAATAAACTTTTTAACTTATTAAAGAGCAAATCCTATTATTATCTTTTTCTGCGATTCCGCTCTTTTGGCCTCTGTCTTTTTCTTCTATTTCTTCTACTTCTGGCTTTTCTGCTTGATTTCTTTTTCATTCCGACCAATTAAAATAGTAAATTATTTTTAACAATTTGTCAATCAAAAACCTACTTGCTTTGATTATTTGGCTGAAATTGTAATGAATAAAATTTGAAATAAACTCCTTTTTTCTTAATAAGTTCCTGATGAGTTCCCTGTTCTATAATTCTTCCCTTTTCAAGAACCAAAATTTTATCAGCTTTTCTGATTGTGCTTAAACGATGGGCAATAATAAAAGTTGTCCGGTTTTCAATCAATTTTTCCAATGCCTCCTGAACTAATTTTTCCGATTCCACATCCAATGACGAAGTTGCCTCGTCTAAAATTAAAATTTTAGGGTCGCGTATTAGCGCCCGGGCAATAGCCAATCGCTGCTTCTGGCCGGTAGAAAGTTTAATTCCCCTTTCCCCGACTAATTGTTCGTATTTTTTGGGCAGGGTTTCAATAAACTGCTCCGCATTAGCCGCTTTGACTGCCGCGACAATCTCTTGAGCCGCGGCATCTGGTTTTCCATAACGAATATTATTTCTGATAGTATCGTTAAATAAAATTATTTCCTGCGGCACGTAAGCAATGATTTTTCTTAAAAACTGAAGGTTTAAATTTCTGATATTTGTTCCGTCAACTAAAATTTTTCCTTTTGAAGGCAGAAAATAAAGAGAAAGCAAATCAACCAAAGTGGTTTTTCCTTCTCCGCTGCCGCCGACAACAGCGATTTTTTGTCCGGATAAAGCAGTAAGGTTAATATCAGTTAAAATCAAATTTTTGTGTTGGTAGCCAAAACTTACATTTTTGAATTCAACTTTGCCCTTAGCCTCTTTCAAAACCTTACCTGATGGATTATAATTTTCTGGCTTTATTGTTAAAAGTTTTCTTGTTCTTTTAATAGTGGTCATTCCTTGCTGGAAAGAAAACCATTGCCAAAGCAAGTCAGACAAAGGTGCTTGAACAAGATTTAAATAACCTAAAAACATTATTAATTCACCGCTGGAAATTTGATTAATTTTCAAAAGAAAAATTGCGTAACCGAAAACTATTATAAAACCTAAAGAAAAAATAATTTGCTGGCACAAAATTGTATTATCCCAAAATACCCAAAGTTTTCTAAAAACAGGAGCTAATTCTTCTCTGTAAGATTTATAAATCTTATCCCTCTGAAAGTTTTCTGCGGCACAGGATTTAATTGTTTGAATATTCAAAAAAGAATCATTTAAAATACCTAAACCCTTATCAAATTTTTCATTTAAATTTCTTGATGTTTCTAAAATCAATGGAGTTCTGTAAACAGTAATTACTACAGAAGTAAGAAAAACAATTAATGCTCCCAGTGATAAACGCCAATCTATAAAAAACAGAATAGTAATACCAATAAAAACAATAAAAAATTGAGGAAGTAAGAAAAAAACTATCCTCTCTATAATTTCTCGTAAATGCTCACCTGCGCGAGTAATTTTTGATAAAATCTCGCCGAGTTTTTTCTCTTTATGAAAACTTAATGGAAGATTGATGATATGTCCTGAGTTTTTACAAATTAAATCATTAGAAGCATCAATAGCAATAAAACCGCTCTTTAAAGAGACAATTCTTCTAAAAATAGCAGAACATACACTCATTAATATCCAAATACCTAAAAGAGCTAAAACAAAATCCAAACTAAACGCGCTTATGGAAACCGCGTCCACTAATTTACCATATATATAAGGAATAATGGCAGTAATAACCGCTCCAATCATTGCCAAAACAGCAGTGTTGATAACCGCTTTTTTGTATTTTTTCAGATACTGCCAGATAATTTTAAACTCTTGTAAAATCTCCATAATATTGATTTATTCTATCATAAAACTCGGCTTTTCGCCGAGTTTTTTAGCCACAACATAAAAGCGAAGCAATTAGTATCCTCCGCCCATTCCGGGCATTCCAGCCGGAGGCATCGCGCAAGTTCCTTCTTTTTTCTCTTCCGGAAGTTCAGCCACTACGCACTCGGTAGTTAAAAACATTGCCGCTGCCGAAGCGGCATTTTCCAGGGCGGACCTGACAACTTTGGTCGGGTCAATAATTCCTCGCGCGAGCAAATCCTCATAAACCATATTTTGAGCATTAAAACCAAAACCAGCTTCTTTCTTTTTAACCTCAGCCACTACTACCGCGCCGTCTATCCCGGCATTTTGAGCAATTTGTCTAATTGGTTCTTCAATAACTCTTTTTAAGATATTGACGCCGGTTTTTTCATCTCCCTGAACCTCTAAACCTTCTAAAACCTTAAAACCTCTTAATAAAGCAACCCCGCCGCCAGGCACGATACCCTCTTCCACCGCAGCTTTAGTTGCTGCTAAAGCATCTTCTGTTTTATGCTGTTTTGCTTTTTGTTCAACTTCGGTTGCCGCGCCAACTTTAATTACCGCCACTCCACCGGCTAACTTTGCCAGACGCTCCTGAAGTTTTTCTTTATCAAAATCCGATTCAATGGTTTTAATCTCTTTTTTAATCTGTGAAACCCTGGCCGCAATTTGTTCCTCATCGCCCTTACCCTCAATAATAGTTGTATTTTCCTTGGTAACAACAATTTTTCTGCAGGAACCTAATTGTTTTATTTCCACATTTTCCAGTTTCAGGCCGGCTTCTTCAGAAATGAGCTCGCCGCCGGTGACAACGGCAATATCCTCAAGCATTTCCTTTTTCCTGTCTCCAAAACCGGGTCCCTTGATAGCCAAGGTATTAAACACGCCGCGAAGTTTATTAACCACTAAAGTAGCCAAAGCGTCTCCCTCAACTTCATCAGCAATAATAACCAATTCTTTTTTTCCTGTCTTGGCTATTTTTTCCAAAACCGGCAGAATCTCGGCTAAGGCGGAGATTTTTTTGTCAGTAATTAAAATATAAGGATTTTCATAATTTGCTTCCATTCTCTCGGTATCGGTAATCATATAAGGAGAAATATAACCCCTGTCAAACTGCAGTCCCTTGACAATCTCTTTGTTAATGCCGAATGTCTTTGATTCCTCCACGCTAATCACGCCGTCTTTGCCTACTTCTTCCATAACTTGGGCAATTAAATCACCAACTTTCTTATCTTCGGCAGAAATAGTCGCTACCTGAGCAATTTCTTCTTTGGAAGTTATTTTTTTAGCCATGTTTTTTAATTCTTTGACTATGTTTTCCACTCCTTTTTCAATGCCTCGTTTTAGAGCCAAAGGATTGGCGCCGGCAGCCACGTTTTTTAAGCCCTCGCTAATTATTGCCTGGGTTAAGACCACAGCAGTAGTGGTGCCGTCGCCAGCCACATCATTGGTTTTCTCAGCCACTTCTTTAATAATTTCCGCGCCTAAATTCTCTATTTTATCCTCTAATTCAATCTCTTTGGCAATGGTTACTCCGTCATTTGTAATAGTTGGAGCGCCAAAACCCTTGTCCAAAACCACATTTCTGCCTTTAGGACCTAAAGTAATCTTGACCGCGTTTGCCAGCTTGTCCGCGCCTTGTTTTAATTTTTTGCGAGCTTCCTCGCTGTAGAAAATTTGTTTAGCCACGTTTCCTCGCTTCGCTCGGTCAAATGCAAAATTCAAAATGAAAAGTGTAAAATGACAGAGTAAAACGTAAAATTTTTAATTGTTAATTGTTGTTTTTCGCTTTTCGCTTTTAGTTTTTCGTTTAGCTATTCTCGAGTTCACTCGAGAATAGCAAGTATGTCTTCCTCTTTGGCAATTAAATACTCTTTATCTTCATGTTTTATTTCATTTGGACCATACTTTGTAAATAAAACAAGCTGTCCTTGTTTCACATCCAAAGGGATAATTTTGCCTTCGTCGGTTTTTCTACCCGAGCCAACGGCAATCACCCTGCCCTGCTCCGGTCTTTCTTTTTCAGCTGTTTCAGGAAGCAAAATTCCGCTTTTTGTTTTTTCCTCTTCTTTAATCGGTTCAATTAAGATATAATCTCTTAATGGTATTATTTTCATAATGTAATGCTAAATGATTAGTTTTATGACCTTTGTAATACTAGTTACTCATTTTACTTATCTAAAAAAAATTGTCAAATTCCCCCTCACCACTTTTGCTTCAAAAGTGGTGGGGGGGGTTGCTAAAATAATCATTCTTTGATAAAGTAAATTCAATGAGAAGTTTAGTTATGCAAATCTTTGCCGGAACTTTAGGGCTTTTCTTAGCTGCTAAATTTATTCCCGGCGCAACTTTGGAAATGATTCCGGGTGAATCCAGTTTTTTTGGAATAAACTTTACTGCTTCCTGGCAGATTTTACTTTTGGCCGGTTTTATTCTGGGTCTAATTAACTTTTTTATTAAACCGATTGTGAAAATGATTACTTCACCTTTAAGAATGTTGACTTTTGGTTTATTTGGTTTAGTAATAAATATGGCTATAATCTGGATTATTGATATTTTATTTATAGAATTAGTAATTCAAGGAATTGTTTCCTTGTTTTACACAACACTGCTTATTTGGCTCGTAAGTTTTCTTTTAGGTCTGCATAAACCAGCCAGAAAAGTAATGGTCGAAGAATAACTTATGAAAGAATTTTTACCAACTATTCAAATTATCGTATCTGTCCTCTTAATTATTTTTATTCTTTTACAACAAAGAGGTACGGCTTTAGGTTCAGCTTTTGGCGGCGGAGGAGGAGAAGGCGCCGGTTCTTACTCAAGCAAGCGAGGCATTCAGCAAAAAATTTCTTGGGCCACCTACTTTCTTGGCGCTTTCTTTATTATTCTCACCTTGTTAAACCTTATTCTTTAAAAAATAATGAGGAAAATCAATCTTTGGCCTTCCAAATCTCAATGGGGGCAATTTCTAAATGTTTCAACTAAAAAAGAAAAAACTGTTTTTTTTGTTTTTTTGCTTTTATCTTTTCTTTCGGCCAGTTTTCTTTTGATTAATTTTTATTTCAAAAATACTGAAATTAAACCGGCCCGAGCAGGCCAATATACTGAAGGAATTGTCGGTTTTCCAAGATTTATTAATCCAATTTATGCCGATATCTCCGATGTTGACCGGGACCTGGTTGAGATTTTATTTTCCGGCTTAATGAAGCACAATCACGCAAACGACATTGTTCCTGATTTAGTTGAAAGATACGAAATTTTAGAACAAGGAAAGGTCTATGAGTTTTATCTAAAAGAAAATGTTTTTTGGTCAGATGGAAAATCATTAACGGCTGACGATGTAATTTTTACAATAAAAACAATTCAAAATCCAGAGATAAAAAGCCCTTTACGAGCCAGATGGTTGGGCATAGAAATAGAAAAAATCTCTGAATACGGCATACGTTTTATATTAAAAGATTCTTCCGCGGTTTTCCTTGAAAACTGCTGTCTAAAAATAATTCCCGAACATATCTGGAAAGATGTTTCCGAACAAAATTTTCCTTTGGCTCCTTACAATTTAAAACCAGTCAGTTCGGGCCCTTATCAATTTAAAAGTTTATTTCAGGATGAAAATGGTAATATAAAATCTTTACTAATGGAAGCCAATGCTAAATATTTTGGCGAAGGCCCTTATCTTTCCAGAATCTCTTTTCAATTTTTTAATAATGAGGAAGGTTTAATCAAAAGTTATGAAAAAGGAGAAATTAAAGGATTTACTTCGCAAAACTTTGAATCATTTAAATCACAAGATGAAATTTACTTTCTCTCAATGTCCAGATATTTTGCTCTTTTTTTGAATCTAAATCCGACAGCTGACGGATCAAAAATACTATCTGAAAAAGATGTAAGAATAGCCCTGAATTACGGAACCGATAAACAAGAAATTTTAGCTCGAGTCCTGGAAAACCGGGCTAAAATTGTTGACTCACCTATCCTGCCGCAAATCTATGGATTTGAAAAACCTTTGATGATTTATGAGTTTGATTTGGAAAAAGCCAAAGAGATTTTAGACCAAATAGGTTTTGTCGCCGATAAAGATAATAAAAGAACAAAAATTATTAAAAAAGAACCTACTTTTCAATTCAAAAGCAACCTCCAGGTCGGCTCCAAGGGATTGGAAGTAAAAGAGCTTCAGAAATGCTTGGCTAAAGACCCTGAAATATATCCTCAAGGAGAAATCACCGGTTATTTCGGCAATAAAACCAAACAAGCAGTAATTAATTTTCAGGAAAAATATAAAAAAGATATCTTAGCGCCTTTTGGTCTTGAACTGGGAACCGGCCAGGTTAAAAAAACCACCCGGGCAAAATTAAACGAAATTTGCTTAAAACCGCCTGAAGAAATAATTCCGTTAAAACTTTCCTTAACCACGGTAAACCAACCAATACTAATCGCGGTTGCCTCTCTTCTGAAAACTCAATGGCAGGCATTAGGAATTGAAATAGAAATTAAAACCTATGACATTTCTGTTCTGGAAAGAGAAATTATCAAGCCAAGGGACTTTGAGATATTATTATTCGGCGAAGTTCTGGGAGCAATTCCCGACCCTTTCTCATTTTGGCACTCTTCCCAGAAAAAAGACCCTGGTTTAAATTTAGGCGGATATGAAAACAAAACCATAGACAAGTTATTAGAATCAGCCCGGGAATCGCTGGACAAAGAAATAAGAAAAGAAAACTTGGAAGAATTCCAAAATATTTTAATTAGCGACGCGCCGGCAGTATTCTTATACAATCCTGATTATCTTTATTCTGTGTCAAAAGAAATCAAAGGAATAGAAATAAAAATAATTACTGACTCCTCAAAAAGATTTTCAGATATAGAAAATTGGTACATCAAAACAAAAAGAGTATGGAAATGAAAAAACCGGAAGTAAGAACCTTGCTGCGTGCAAGAACCTTGATTCTTCCAGAAATAAGATTTCTATACGATTTAAAGAAAGTTCTCTATGATAAAAAATGGCTGAAAACTGCTGCTAATTTTGAGCTTTACTATATATATAGGGGAGTAAAAACAAAAGAAGATTTGAGATACGATATTACAATTATTCCGCCAAAGATGTTAGGCAAAGAATTTGTAAGAACCAAAGGTAATCGTAATTCAAAAAAATATCAGGAACTCTACATCGTACTTGAAGGAAAAGCAATTTTCTTAATGCAAAAAGCAAAAGGAAAAATTATTGAAGATATTATTGCTATTGAGGCAAAAAAAGGAGAATGTGTAATTTTCCCTCCAAAATACGCTGCTATAATCATTAATTCCTTTAAAAAAGAATTAAAAATTGCAAATTGGGTTTCTATAAAAAATAAAAACGTTTATGAAGAACTGAAAAAAATGAAAGGGGCCGGATATTTTTACACCAAAAATGGCTGGATTAAAAACAAAAACTATAAAAAAATCCCAAAACTTCGTTTTGAAAAACCATTAAAATCAATGCCTAAAAATTTAGAATTTTTAAATTAATTCATAAAACTATGGAAATTCGTAAAGTAGTTATCCCGGCTGCCGGCTGGGGGACAAGATTCTTGCCCCAGACAAAAGCAATGCCCAAAGAAATGCTGTCAGTAGTAGATAAGCCGGTTATACAATATGTAGTAGAGGAAGCAGTCGCCTCTGGAATTGAAAATATTATTATCATTACCGGCTGGCAAAAAAGGGCAATTGAAGATCATTTTGACCGTTCTTTTGAACTGGAAAAATATCTGGAATCCAAGGGCAAAAAACAAGAATTGAAACAAATTAAAAAAATCGCTCAATTAGCTAATTTTATTTATATCAGGCAAAAAGGAAAGTATTATGGAAATGCCG
>DAOWKS010000061.1 GCA_030643665.1 bacterium | reverse complement strand
TAGGTAAGGGTTCGAGTCCTTTCAGGGGCACAATGCGAATTTTCAATTTTCAATTACTAATTTTCAATGAATTTTCAATTTTCAATTTTCAAAAAACTAATACTAATTCTTTCGCTTACAGGTTTTGTTTTTATTCCTTTGGTTTCGCAGGCAGCCGGTTTAGTGCCTTGCGGAGAAGAAGGAAATCCTTGCCAACTCTGTGATTTTTTTGTTTTAGTTGATAATGTAATTGATTTTGTTTTGATAAAATTAGTTCCGCCTTTGGCGGTCTTGATGTTAGTAATCGGCGGAATAATGTTTGTAGGCGCGACTTTGGAATTTCTGCCCGGAGGACCAACTCTTTTAAGCCAGGCAAAAGCAATAATGACTTCAGTAGTAATCGGCTTAATCATAATTTATGGCGGCTGGATTATTATAGGATTATTTTTGAATACAATTGGTTTATCTGAATGGACTGGCGGAACTACTGGTATTTTTTCAAACTGGAATCAAGGTTTTTTCACAATCCCTTGCGAGTAATTCCCGCCCCCATAACTTAATGGAAAAGTAGTTGCCTCTTAAGCAATTAATCCAGGTTCGAATCCTGGTGGGGGCACAAAGATAATTAATAATTTTTAAAACTATGTTAAATCCAGAAGAAAAAACAAAAACAATCAAAAAATACAAGCTTCACGAAGCCGACACCGGGTCCCCGGAAGTTCAAATTGCCTTACTTTCTGAAGAAATTAAGCAGCTGCTTTTACATTTGAAAAAACACTCTAAAGATTTTCACTCCAAAAGGGGATTGTTAAAAATGGTTGCGAACAGAAGAAAACTTTTGAAATACTTGAAAGAAGAAAGCACAAGGAGATATAATAGTATTATTAAAAAAATAGGACTTAAAAAGTGATATGATTATAAAGCATATCGGACAACGAGTAGCGGTCTTAATTGATGTTCAGAATTTATATCATTCAGCCAAGAATTTATATCAATCCAGGGTTAATTTCCAAGAAATTTTAAAATCATCGGTAAGCGGAAGAAATTTAATCAGGGCTTTCGCTTATGTAGTCAGAACAAAAACCGGCGAAGAAAAGCCGTTTTTTGAAGCCCTGACCAAATTAGGAATTGAAACAAGGGTAAGAGACCTGCAGGAATTTTACGGCGGCATGAAAAAAGCTGACTGGGATGTTGGCATTACTGTTGACGCAATTAGAATTTCTCAAGATGTTGATACTATTGTTTTGGCTTCAGGAGACGGAGATTTTCTTCAGTTGGTTGAATTTTTAAAAAATCAGGGTAAAAGAGTGGAAGTTATTGCTTTTGGCAGGTCTGCTTCAGCCAAATTAAAAGAAGTGGTTGACGAATTTATTGACATAGAAAAAGAACCTAAAAAATATCTTTTAAAAAAAGAAAAAAAATGAAAGAAAAAATTTTTAAATTAGACCTTAACGGCAAGGAACTCATTATTAAAATCACTGACTTGGCAGAGCAGGCCTCCGGCAGTTGTTTAATTCAATATGGCGACACTTTGGTTTTGGCAACCGCGGTAATGTCAAAACAAGAAAGAGAAGGCATAGATTTTTTTCCTTTAAGCGTTGAGTACCAGGAAAGATATTACGCAGCCGGGAAAATTTTGGGCTCCCGTTATATCAGAAGAGAAAGCCGTCCTTCTGATGAAGCCATTTTAACTGCCCGTTTAATTGACCGGACAATCAGACCGCTTTTCCCGGAAAACCTAAAAAAAGAAATTCAGGTTGTTCTTACCTGTCTTTCCTGGGACAGGGAAAACGACCCGGACATAATCGGCTTGATTGCCGCTTCTTTAAGTTTAGCGAGCTCTGACATTCCATGGTCGGGGCCTATTGTTAGCGTAAGAGTTGGCAGAATAGACAATGAATTTATTCTTAATCCCACTTACGAGCAAAGAGAAAAATGCGATTTTGATTTAGTAGTGTCAGGCATTGAAAAAGATAACGAAATTTTAATCAATATGCTTGAAGGAGAAGCGCAAGAATCAGAAGAAAATGCTGTTTTGGAAGCGGTTAAATTTTCAATGCCTTATTTAAAAAAACTTATTTCTTTTCAAAATCAGATTATTCAGGAAATAGGAAAAGAAAAAATCCTTGTCAAAAATGATGAACAGGACACTGATTTGCAAAAAGATATTAAAGAATTCTTGGGAGAAAAATTAGAACAATGCCTTTTTTCTCCTGATAAAACAGAAAGAAAAGAAAAAACAAGCGAACTTAAAAACGACTTGCTCGCTTTTGTCGCGGAAAAATATCCGGAAACAAAAAAAGTTAATTTTGCCAAGGATTTTTTTGAAAAAGAAATAGAAAAATTACTCCGTCAAAATATAATCTCAAAAGAAAAAAGGCCTGACGCGCGGAAATTAGACGAAATAAGAGAAATTTCCTGTGAAACCGGTATTTTGCCGAGAACGCACGGGTCAGGGCTTTTCTGCCGAGGCCTGACTAAAACCTTGTCTATTCTTACCTTGGGCGCGCCGGGAGATGTCCGTTTCTTGGAAGGAATGGAATTTGTCGGCAAAAAAAGATTTATGCATCATTATAATTTTCCCGCTTACTGCGTTGGCGAAGTAAAACCGTTCAGGGGTCCCGGGCGGAGAGAAATAGGGCATGGAATGCTGGCTGAAAAAGCCCTATTGCCGTTAATCCCTGACGCAGATGAATTTCCTTACACAATTAGAATTGTTTCTGAAAATTTGTCTTCCAACGGTTCTACGTCTATGGCTTCTATCTCCTCTTCTTGTTTGGCTTTGATGGACGCCGGAGTGCCGATAAAAAGTCACGTTGCGGGAATTGCTTTAGGATTAATAACAGAAAATGGAAACTACAAAATTTTAACTGATATTCAGGGACCGGAAGATCATTATGGCGATATGGATTTTAAAGTGGCCGGAACTGAAAAAGGCATAACTGCCATTCAAATGGATGTGAAAATTAAAGGCATTACTGAACAAATTCTAAAAGACGCTTTGGAACAAGGCAAAAAAGCAAGAAAACAAATCTTGGACAAAATGAAAAAAACAATAGCCCAACCCAGAAAAGAACTTTCGCGTTTTGCCCCTAAAATTAAAATTTTACAGATTAATCCTGAAAAAATCAGAGAAGTAATCGGACCCGGCGGGAAAATAATCAACAAAATAATTGAAGATTGCGGGGTTACCATTGACATTGAGGATTCCGGCAAGATTTTTATTGCATCAGAATCAGAACAAGCAGTAGAAAAAGCAATGGAATGGATAAAAAACATTACCAGAGAAGTGGAAATAGGAGAAATTTTCCAAGGCAAGGTGAAAAGAATTTTGGACTTTGGCGCTTTTGTTGAGATATTGCCGGGACAGGACGGCTTAGTTCATATTTCCGAATTAGCTCCGTACAGAGTGGAAAAAGTTGAAGACATAGTTAAAATAGGCGATACCGTGTCGGTAAAAGTAATCTCTGTTGACGAACAAGGACGAATAAACCTTTCAATAAAACAAATAAAAGAACAAAAACCTTATGGAAAAAACAAATGAAATGAACGAAACAAACGAAAAAGAACAAAAAAAGGAGTTTTTGAAAAGGGTAGAAATACGAACAATGCAAAAAGATATCACTAAGTTAAGAAAAATAGAAACCGAGAAAGAAAAAGAAAGAATCATGGGTTTGCAGCCAAAAAAAGTTAAATGGCAGCCTAAAGAAACACCCAAAAAAATAAAAGAAAAGATTAAAAAACATAAAAAAGATTTAACTGAAACCTTAATTCCCAAGCCCTTGCCTAAAAAACTTTTCCCGCTTAAAAAAATCTTACCCAGAGTAATATTTGTTTTAATAATTCTTTGTGTTTCTGGTTTTGTTTTTTGGCTCATTACAATAAAAAACGCTCCAGATAAGGAACTAATCACACCAGAAATTATTCCTTTAATTGAAGAAGAAACTGAAGAAGAAGTTATTTTGCCAAAAGAAGAAATTATTGAAGAAGAAGAAGAAGAAGAAGAACCGGAAATGCCCAAAACACCAACAGTTCCTTTAATTAATGAAAGAATTCTTGATTGGGGTTCTCATATTCCTGCTACGCCTCGGACAATTGATACAATTATTGTTCATTCGGTTTATAACGCGCTCGGCGGAGATGTTCACTCTCTTGAAAAAGTTATTGAAGAATTTAAAATCTATGGAGTAGCTGCCCATTATCTTATTACTCGCGATGGTGTTCTATATCGTACCGCTCTTGACGAAGCCATTGCTTACCACGCCGGAGATAGCGAAATGCCCGACGGAAGAAGAGATGTCAATAATTTTTCTATTGGCATAGAACTGGTGAATACTAAGACAGAATCGCCAACTGAATCTCAATATCAATCATTAACTCAGCTGGTCAAACATCTTCAAGAACAATATAACATTCCCTCCGAAAATATTATTGGACACAAAGATATTGCCCCTGAACGAAAAACCGACCCCTGGAATTTTGATTGGGAATATTTTAGGTCTTTGATTTAATTATGAATAAAAAATTAGTTCAAGAATTAAAACAAAAACTGGAAAAAGAAAAAACAGCCGTTGAAAAAGAGCCTAAGACATTTGCTAAAAAAGATAAAAAATTGAAAGGGGATTGGGACACTCGTTTTCCTCAATGGAACGGCGGGTCAAGCAGCAGCTCGGCTATGGAAACAGCGGCAGATGAAGTTGAAGAATATTCTACTCTTTTGCCTATTGAATACAGCTTGGAATTAAAATTAAAAGATATTAATAGTGCTCTGCAAAAACTCAAAAAGGAAAAATATGGAATTTGCGAAAAGTGCGGGAAATCAATCAGTATTAAAAGATTAAAGATTTATCCAGAAGCTAAAACCTGCAAAAAGTGTAATTAAAAAAACATTATGCCTTCTAAAGTTTTTTCAGCCGCTCTTTCGGGTTTAGAAGCCCAGCTCATTGAAGTGGAAGTAGATGCCTCATATGGATTGAGGCATTTTGAAATTGTCGGCTTGCCTGATAAAGCAGTCCAGGAAGCAAAAGAAAGAGTTGGCGCCGCAATCGAAAGTTCTGGATTTAAATCTCCCCATCACCAATCAACCAGGGTATTGGTTTCTCTGGCTCCAGCTGATTTAAAAAAAGAAGGTTCTTTCTATGACTTGCCAATTGCTTTAGGTTATCTTTTAACGGCTAAAAAAATTAGATTTAACCCTTTAAATAAAATTCTTTTGGGAGAATTGGCTCTGGATGGACGGCTAAGGCCGATAAAAGGAGCTATCTCTTTTGCCATTGCTTGCCGAGAAAAAGGTTTTTCCGAATTAATCCTGCCAAAAGAAAACAGGGCTGAAGCCGCCATAGTAAAAGGTCTAAAAGTAATAGGCGTGGAAAATTTAAAAGAAGCAATTGATTATTTGGAAGGAAAAAAAGAAATTCCTAATTTTAATCTCAATATAAAAGATTTTTTTCAAACCCCTGAATATCCGGTTGATTTGGGCTATATTAAAGGCCAAGAATCAGCCAAACGGGCTCTGGAAATCGCTGCCGCCGGCAGCCATAACATTTTAATGACCGGACCGCCCGGCGCGGGTAAAAGTTTGCTTGCCAAAGCCATTCCGTCAATTCTGCCGCAACTCTCTTTTGAAGAATTTCTGGAAGTGACGAAAATTTACAGCATATCCGGCTTGCTTCCGCAAAAAAAACCTTTAATTAATTTAAGGCCTTTTCGTTCGCCCCATCATACTTCTTCTGAAGTATCTTTGATTGGCGGCGGCAATCCTCCGCGAGCAGGAGAAATTACTTTATCCCATCGGGGAATTCTTTTTTTGGATGAGTTTCCGGAATTCCACCGCGATGTTTTGGAAAGTTTAAGACAACCGTTGGAAGAAGGAAAAATTACTTTACTGCGGGCAAAACATTGTTTAACTCTGCCGGCTCGCTTTACTTTAGTTGCGGCGGCTAATCCCTGTCCCTGCGGTTTTTATGGAGACCCGGAAAGGGAATGCACTTGTACGCCTTCCCAAATTCAAATGTATAGAAGAAAATTGTCAGGTCCTTTAATGGACCGGCTTGACCTTTTTATCCCGGTGCCGGCTTTAAAATACGAAAAATTAACCTCTGTTGACGAAGAAAATTCCAGCGCGAAAATAAAACAAAGAGTGGAAAAAGTTAGAAAAATTCAAAGAGAACGATTTTTACCCCCACACCAAAAATTTGGTAGTGGGGGCTCTTTTGAAAAAACGAATTCAGAAATGGAAATCCCTGAAATAAAAAAATACTGCGCAATTGACAGTAAAACAGAAAATCTTTTGAGAAATTATGTTGATTCCGGCAAGTTATCGGCTCGCGGCTATCACCGGGTTTTAAAAGTAGCCAGAACCATTGCTGATTTAGACAATTCTGAAAACATTACCCGCAATCATTTAGCCGAAGCTCTTTCTTACCGCTTCCGCCGGGACTAAATTGTTACTGAAAAGGGTTTCTGGCTCCATTCACTCCAAAATGCACATGACAGCCGGTTGACATACCTGCTCCTGGAGTGCCTGGCTCGCCGCCCATTAAAGCAATAACCTGTCCTTGGGAAACCTGTTGTCCCGGGCTGACCAATGCTTTTGAAATATGACCGTACATTGTCACCACTCCGTTAGGATGCAAGATTGTTATGTGATTGCCCGCTCCGTGAAAAGCCCAGCGGGAAACAGAGGTAGTTAATTTTACTTTTAAAACTTTTCCGCCTGCTGCCGCGTAAATTGCATCGTTGCATTTGCCATTGCTGAAATCAATAGCGTTATACCAGTGAAGCCCCTGGGTAATCCGACAGGGAGCAGAAATCGGACAAATAAAATAACTATTAGCCAAAGGAACAGAAGAAGGCGCGTATTGAACTGCTACTTTAGGCATTTTTCCGTCCGGGATAATTAAAATATCACCGATAAAAATATCTGCTTCGTTAGAAAGTTCGTTAAAAGCAATTATATCAGCTGTTTTGCCTTCATATTTTTGAGCAAGCTCTGAAATTGTTTCACCGGCTTTAATATGATGAATTACTCCGGAAACCGGCGGCACCACTAATTTTTGTGCCGATTGAATTAGAGAATTTTTATTTAAATCATTTGCCCAAAGTAAAGTATCCAAAGTGATATCAAATTTATGCGCAATTGATGAAAGATTGTCTCCGGTTTCAATTTCATATTCAACTATTGCTTTTTTTATATCTTCTGATTCATATGCTCCTACCAAAGCTCCCAAAACTTGAGGTGAAAAAATAACCGCTGGTGAAGAAGCAGCTATAGTGTTTTTTCCAATTAAAATAAAATCAGGGGATTCCAGGGTAAAACTTTTTGTCGCGCCCAAAAATAAATCCTGATGATTATTGTTTTTGACAGAATTCTCTTGCTCGGAATTATTAGAAAAAGACAAAGAAATCAAACCAACTAAAATAATTACTGCTGTCAAAACCGCTTTTTTATACATATTATATTAAAATACCTTAGCCAGTTTATATGTCAACCCCTCTCATCTCTTATGTTAAAAAAAACATATACTAAAAACTTGCTCAAAAAATACAAAATTTTGCCTTTAAAAAAACTGGGTCAAAATTTTTTAATTGACAAAACAGCAATTAAAAAAGTTATTAACGCAGCCAATCTTCAACCAGAAGATATTGTTTTAGAAATCGGTCCGGGAACCGGAACTTTAACACAAGAAATAGCTAAAAAAGTTAAAAGAGTTATTGCCATAGAAAAAGACGCAAAAATGTGCGAAATTTTAAAAGAAACAATGAAAGAATATAAAAATGTTAAAATTATCCAAGGCGACATTCTGAAAGTTATCAATAATAAATTATCAATAATTAATCAGGACGAGAACATTTCTCGCCCTAAATTATCAGTACTCAATTACAAAGTAATCGGAAACTTGCCTTTTTATCTTACGGCGCCGGTAATCAGAAAATTCCTGGAATCTGACAGGATTGGTGAAGCCAGGCTTCACCAATCCCGACAAATGGTTTTTGTGGTTCAGAAAGAAGTGGGGCAGAGAATTTGCGCCCAACCGCCGAAGATGAATCTGCTGGCGGTCTCGGTTCAGTTTTATGCCAATGTAAAAATAATCGCTTATATTTCAAAAAAATCTTTTTTACCAATTCCCAAAGTTGATTCCGCTATTATCAAAATCACACCGCTAATTAATGCTGATAAAAAACTGATTAATGCTGATTTGTTTTTTAAAATCGTTAAAGCAGGTTTTTCACAGCCGAGAAAACAATTAATAAATACATTGTGTTCTGGATTGAAAATTAAACGCGAGAAAATAAAAAATTGGCTTTTGAAAAACAATATCCATATAACACAAAGACCAGAAACATTATCTGTTAAACAATGGATGTTGCTTACTAAAAGTTTTAATTCTATACTAAAATAACAAAACAAGTATAATGAAACTAATGAAAACAAACATCAAAAAACAAGTTCTCTTTTTCAGCGCTGTTTTGTTTTCAATATTTCTGGGCATAATTATTCCTCTCCATTTTAGCCAGGCCTTTCTTGGCTCAGAGTGGATTGGAATGTGGGTAATCGGCTGGGCTATTGCCGGCGGGCTTCAGATTATTTTAACTATTTCTAATTTAATTCTTGGCTTGGCAGGCGTGCTATTGAATTGGGTTTTAAGCCCTTATTTTATGTCCCTGCCTTATATTTATGACACCGATGGCAATCTTAGTGGTATTGTTGCAATTGGCTGGCCCATTGTCCGTGATTTTATCAATATGTTCTTTATTCTTGCCTTGGTAGTCATTGGCTTGGCAACTGCTTTGCGCTTAAAAGAATATCAGGCGCAAAAAGCCCTGCCTGTTTTAATAATCATTGCTGTTTTAATCAATTTTACTCCGGTAATCTGCGGTTTGATTATTGACGCGTCAAATATCCTGATGAATTTCTTTTTGGAAGAATTAACCGGCTTTAAATTAATTGCTAATATCTTTTCTGCCCAGGGCTCTGCTCTTTTAGCAAGCTGGGGTGATATTTCTGCTCTTAATTTTGCCCGTCTTGCCGCAGCTCCTCTTGTTCTTATTGCCAAAACCCTGATTATGATTATTTTTTCTTTAGTAACCGCTTTTATTCTTTTTATGTATACCCTGCTTTTTATAATGAGATATGTGATGATTTGGGTTTTAGTGATTGTTTCGCCAATAGCGTTCTTTTCCCGTATTTTTCCAAAAACTCAAAAAGGCGAATATCTTTTTAAAAGCATTTTGGGCTGGGATGAATGGTGGAAACAATTTTTTGAATGGACATTAATCGGAGTTACCGCTGCTTTCTTTCTTTATTTGGGCGAGCAATTAATGGTTGTGGTTTCAGCAACTGGTTTTATGCCGGGAATTCCTCCTGAAGGAGCTTGGTATTATATCACGGCTCCGATTGTTGAGTTTATGAATGTTCTTTTACCCTGGTGCGTTGTTCTGGCTTTTCTTTTTATTGGCTGGATGGTGGCTATGGATACCAAAGCCCTGGGAGCAAAACACATCACCGGCACATTTAAAAAAATGGGTAAGGCAATGGGCACAGCCGCAGTGGTAGCAGCGCCTTCAGTAATGGCGGGAATGGCCGGAGGAGCAGCAAAAGGATTTCAAGGAGGACAAGGAATAACAGGAAAATTGGGTGGGGGAGTAGCTGGTATATTTACAGGAGGATTTACCAAAGAAGGCAGGAAAGAAGGCGTGGATTGGGCTAAAGAAAAAATTATTCCGCCTGATTCAATAAGAGAAAAAGTATATGGAGGTCTAAAAGAATCTCTTGTGGGAGAAATAGGAGGACCCGGCGTGAGAGCAGCAGCAAAAAAATGGGGAGTTTCAGAATGGTTTGAAAAAGAAAAAAAACCAGAAGAAAAACAGAAAAAGCCGGAAAGGCCGGAAATGCCAGATTTAACAGGTTTATCAGAAGAAGAAAGCAAAGAGCAAATGGAAACATATAAAGACGAATGGGAAGAATATGAGAAAAAAATGGAAGAATACAATGCGCAGGAAACATCTTCTGCCGAGCCAGAAAAAAAAGGAATTCAAACAACACTTGGTCAACCTGCTAAACCTACAGAAAAAGGAGAAAAAGAAACAAAAACACCAAATAGAGAAAACGAAATAGAAGCGCTAAAGGCGAAAAAAGAAAGAATATGGAAGAAATGGACTGACCCGAAAACATCAATGGAAAAGAAAGAGGAATATCGGACGGAATTCGGAAAAATAAATAAAGAAATAAGATCTTTTCCTGAAAAAATAGATAAAGAAATAAAGGAAGAAAAAGAATGGAAAGAAACTTTTAAAGAAAACCCGGAAGATTCAAAAAAGATGAAAAAAACAAAGAAAACAGGCAGAAATAAACTGGAAAAATTGACAAATGCCAGAGAAGATTTAATAAAAGGTAATCGCGAAATTGAAAGAATAGACGAAGAAGCGGATTTACTTGAACAAGAAATAGAATCTTCTAGAGACGAAAAACTAAAAGGAAAATCAAAACAAGACCTTTTGAAAAAAACCAAGTATAAAAACAAGATTTCAAAGGAAACTAAAACTATCCAGAAAAAAATAGATAAAATTATAAGCAAAATAGATAAAAGCCAGGAAAAAATCAAAGCAGAACAAGATTTAACCGCGCCTGCAACACCTTCTGCCGCGCCTGTGACATCAAAGATAGAAAAATTAAAGATAAAACAAGACGAAGTATGGGAAAAATGGAATAGTCCAGGAATATCAATGGAAAAGAAAGAGGAATATCGGACGGAATTCGGAAAAATAAAGAAAGAGATGCAATCTATTACTGAAGAAAAAGAAAAGGAAGAAGAAAAAGAAAAAAGTGAAGCAAGGATAGAAGAACTAAAAACAAGATATAAAGAAGTATGGAAGAAGAAAGAGAAAAAAGAAATAGAAGAGAAAGAGAAAGAAGAGAAATTAGAAAAACTAATGAAAGAAGCAATTGCTAAAAAGAAAAAAAGAGGAAGCTGAGTGTAAAAAATTATTATTTTTTAACACTTCCTCTTTTATACATACAGAGAGCAAGAGTTATGAAATTATTTCACACCTCTTGACTCATCCTTAGCTGTTTGCAGATGTTTGGGTTCGAGGAGCAAGCTTTTTAGCAATTTTTTGTTCTATTTCTTCTCTCTCTTTCTCGGATTCTATTTTAGATTCGTAAGCTGCCGCCATCCTCTTGGATTTTTTCAATGCTGTTCTCGCTCGAATCATTATCTTAACTGCCTTATCGCAGTGCACCGAAATCCACCATAGTTGCCATCTGCTCACACCTGTTCCAAAAATGACTTCAAGAAAGTCCTTATGTATATCTTTATCCATTTTTCCTTTTTTACCTCCTAACCATATTATACATAATACTAAAAACTTGTCAAGCCCTAAAAGTTAAATAGAACCTATGTCAAAAAACAATTTACAAAAAAAACCAAAAGAAATTCCGGCTGCTGTTTTAGAAACGTTTTTTTCTGAAAAAACTGTTTCGCAAATTTCTGAAATCTGCCTTGAAAATAGAATTAAAGACGGAGAACAAATTAAACAAATCGCTTATCAAATCGGATTGGTTTTGTTGGGTAAATTGTCGGCAAACGACTTGTCAGAAACCTTGCAGGAGAAACTGCGATTAGACAAAAACATTGCGGAAAACATTTATTTTGAAGCAAACCGTCTTATATTCTCACAGGTTAAAAGGAAATCAGAAAAACTCCCGAAAGATTCTGCTAAAGCGGAATCCACAGGGCAGGCAAAAACATCAGCAAAAAAAGATATTTATCTTGAACCAATAGAGTAAAATGAGATTTACAGTACCAAAATTTATTGAACACGAGGCGAAAATAGTCGGACCCCTCACTTTCAAGCAGTTTGCTTTTATCGGAACGGCAGCGTTTATTGGTTTTATTCTTTATTTTACGGTTTCTTTTTCTATTTTCATAATTGCCTGTCTGGTTTTAGGAGGAGGAGCAATAGCTTTGGCTTTTTTGAAAATTGAAGGCAAACCATTACCGGCTTTTTTAGGCAATCTTTTATTGTTTAGATTATCTCCAAAAATCTATGTCTGGAGAAAAATAAAAAGCCGATTAAAAATTTTCAAAAAAGCCAAATTTGAAAAACAAGAAACCGATGAAGCTCTTTCTTTAAAAATTACTCAAAAAGGCCAATTAAAAAATTTAAAAACCAAAGTTGACACAACAAATAAATGATATGGCACAGGGTTCTACTCAACAACTTTTAGAAGTTGAACAAATCAGAGAAGGAGTAGTCCTTCTAAAAAATAAGGCAATGCGAGGAATAATAATGGTTTCCTCTTTAAATTTTGCTCTAAAATCAGAAGAAGAACAGGACGCCATTATTTTTCAATTTCAGAATTTTTTAAATTCCCTTGATTTTTCTTTGGAAATTATTATCCAATCCCGACGGTTAAATATTACCGGTTATCTGGATAAATTAAAGAAACTGGAAAATAAACAGGAAAATGAACTATTAAGAATACAGACCGCTGAATATCAGAAATTCATTAAGAATTTGATTGCCGGAAAAGGAATTATGTCAAAAAACTTTTTTGTTGTCGTGCCTTTTACCTTAATGGAAATTCCAAGCATAAAAACTACCAAAAGCTTGCTAAAACAACAATCCTCTACTTTAACCGAAGATAAGTTTCAAAGATGCAAAACCCAGCTCTGGCATAGAATAGAATTTGTTTCTTTGGGCTTAAGAAGATGCGGACTAAAATGCGTTCCCTTAAATACTTCTGAATTAATTGAACTGTTTTGGTCCCTCTATCATCCTGAACAAGCCGAAATCGGCTATTACCCGGAAATCCCACCTGAATTAACTAGATAATTCTATGAATATATCATTACCATTTTTAAAAAATAAAAAAACTCCGGAAAAAATTTTTGATACACCGGCTATGCAGGCAAAAGACGTTATTGCTCCTTCTTCTATTGCCTTGTTTCCTGATTTTTTAAAATTAGGCAAAAGATTTGTCAAATCGTTTTTTATTTTTTCTTATCCAAGATATCTGACTGCGGCCTGGTTTTCTACCGTGATTAATCTGGACGTTCCAATGGATATTTCAATATTTGTTCATCCTATTGAAACCGGAATGATTTTGAAACAATTAAGGAAAAGCGTAACCGAAGTTCAGGCCGAGATTATGGAAAAACAGGAAAAAGGATTAATCAGAGACCCGGCCCTGGAAATTGCTTTCCAGGATTTGGAAGGACTAAGAGATAGATTACAGACCGCCCAGGAAAGAATGTTCAAGCTTGGTCTTTATTTAACTATTTATGGAGACACGCAGAAAGAATTAAAAGATATTGAAATTAATTTAAGGTCAATTTTAGAATCGCGTTTGATTTATATTAAACCGGCTCTTTACCAGCAAAAACAGGGTTTTAACTGCACCGCGCCCTATGGTTTAGACCAAATCCAAGCCCATACCACAATGAATACCGGTCCCTTGTCATCTCTTTTCCCCTTTGTTTCTTTTGATTTGAGTTCAAATGAAGGAATTTTATACGGAATTAACAGGCATAATAATTCTTTGATATTATTTGACCGATTCAGTTTAGAGAACTCAAACAGCGTGGTTTTTGGCAAGGCGGGCAGCGGTAAAAGTTACGCTATAAAATTGGAGATTCTCCGTTGTTTAATGCAAAAAATTGATGTAATTGTTATTGATCCGGAAAACGAATACAGATTTTTATCAGATACTGTTGGCGGTTCCTTTTTTAACATCTCTTTGGCTTCGCCAAACCATATTAATCCTTTTGACCTTCCATCACCAAGAGAAGATGAAAAACCGGAAGACGTGTTAAGGTCAAATGTCATTAACTTAGTTGGCTTATTAAGAATTATGCTGGGTGGCTTAACCCCGGAAGAAGACGCTATTATTGACCGGGCTTTAACCGAAACATACGCTTCCAAAGATATTACTCCTAAAACAGACCATAATTATTGGAAAGAAAACATTCCTTTAATGGAAGATTTTGAAGCGGTCTTGGAGGGAATGGAGGGAGCAGAATCTTTAATTAGAAGGGTAAGAAAATTTACCAAGGGGAGTTATGCCCAGTTTTTCAATCAGCACACTAATATCTCTTTAGATAAGCCCTTTACTGTTTTTGGAATAAGAGATATGGAAGATGAGTTAAGACCCATAGCAATGTTTATCATTATGAGATACATCTGGAATAAAGTCCGTTCGGTTCTCAAAAAAAGAATTTTAGTTATTGACGAAGCCTGGTGGCTGATGCAGACAGACGACGGAGGTTCATTTTTGTATGGAATAGCTAAAAGAGCCAGAAAATATTGGTTGGGAGTCACCACGGTAACTCAAGACCTTAATGATTTTATGAAATCTCATTATGGCCAGCCAATAATTACCAACTCTTCTTTACAGCTTTTAATGAAGCAAAGTTCAGCCACTATTGATATTGTTCAAAAAACCTTTAATTTGACAAACCAAGAAAAATATTTATTATTGGAAGCCGAGGTTGGAGAAGGAATGTTTTTTGCCGGCCAGAAACACGTGGCAATTAAAGTTGTTGCTTCTTACGCAGAAGACCAATTTATCACCACTTCTCCTGAAGAAGTCTTAAAAATCAAAAAAGCTAAAAGAAAAGCAAATTAATTTATGGCTTTACCAGCAATTGTGGCCGGAGCTGCAAAAGCGCTCTCTACTGCCGGCAAAGGATTAAAAGGATTAAAATTAGCTAAAGGACTAAAATCTCAGGAACAAGAAAGAGAACCAGCCGGCCTTCTTAGTACTGCAGGTGTTATAATACTGCCTCTGGCAATTATTCTTGATATCACTGGAGCAATTTTATTATGCGTTGGACTTGATGATTTTTTCCTCACCGATATAATCGGTATTATTTTTATTGGCGGCTGGATGTTATTTCGGTCGGGAAAAGTAATAGAAACACCAAAAAGAGGAGGAGGACTTTTCAGAATGGATTTTTTGAGAAAACTTTTCAGAGGAAAATATAAAAGATTTTTAACTCCTTTTATCGGAGAAATTATTCTTTATCTTGGAGCTTTGCCTTTCTGGAGTTTAGCGGTGTACTTCGAATTAACAGAGTAAAAAATGTTGAAAATAAGAACCTTTCGCTTCGCTCAAGAACCTTGTTATTTATTTAACAAAAATGTAATCTGTATTGAACTTCAAGCCGAGCCCTGGGGCAAAGAATTGCTTTATACTTCTCCTTTGGAAGAACAGGAAAAAACAATGAATTTGAAACAATTTAAACAAAATATCGCTTTTGCCAAAAAAACAGGATTAGACACTTTCTATCTTTGGGGAGCAGAGTGGTGGTACTGGATGAAAATAAAACAAAATAATCCTGAAATATGGAACGAAGCAAATAAATTGTTTAATTGAAAATTATAAAATTGAAAATTATAAAATTGAAAATTTAATGAAAATTAGAAATTAGAAATTGAAAATTTCAAGTTATGTTATCTATTATTATTCCAACTTTTAACGAAGAAAATTATCTTCCTTTTTTGCTTCAATCTTTAAAAAAACAGCAATTTAGAGATTTTGAAGTTATTGTTGCTGACGCCGGGTCTGAAGATAAAACAATAGAAATTGCTAGAAATTACGGGTGTAAAATTTGTTCAGGAGGCTTGCCGGCGCAGGGAAGAAATAAAGGAGCAGAAACAGCCAAAGGCGATATTTTTTTATTTATGGATGCTGACAATATTTATCTGCCTGAAAATTTTTTGGATTGTTTAATTAAAGAATTCAAACAAAGAAATTTAGATGTTGCTTCTTTTCCGATTTTTCCCCAAGGCAATGGATTTGATAAATTTGCGTATAAAATTTACAACAACTTTGTAAATTTGAGCCAGAAATTTGTTGCCCACGCTACAAACAGCGTTTTGGTAAAAAAGAAAATTTTTCAGGAAATTAACGGGTTTGACGAGAAAATAAAAATAGCTGAAGACCATGATTTTGCCAAAAGAGCTTTCAAAATCAGCAAATTTGGTTTTATCAAAACCGAGCCGGTTTTGACTTCTGCCAGAAGGTTTGAAAAAGACGGGCGGCTGAAAACTTATTTCAAATATCTTTTAGCCGGGCTTCATATTTTAATTTTAGGCCCTG
>DAOWKS010000067.1 GCA_030643665.1 bacterium | reverse complement strand
GTAGAATATAAAAAAGCGAAAGAGATAATATTGAAATAATACAGGACAGCCAAAAGATTTTTGAAATATTTAAGATATTGGTCATAATTTTTCTGCTGAACGCAGTTTAGCCGATCTTGAACGAGGATTAGTTTTAATTTCTATTTCTGTCGGACTAACCGGTTTTTTTGTTAAAATTTTTAATAGACCTTTTTTGTAATTTTCTCTGAAAAAATTCTTTACAATTCTATCCTCTAAAGAATGGAAAGAGATTATAACTAATTTTCCTTTTGGTTTTAAAATTTTTAAGGCAATTGGCAAAGTTTTTTCTAAATTATTTAATTCATTATTGACAGCAATTCTCAGAGCTTGGAAAGTTTTAGTTGCCGGGTGAATTTTTTGCTGATAATACCAATTGGGAACTGCTTTTTTGATGACTTCTTTTATTTGAAAAGTTGTTTTAATCGGTCTGGTTTTTCTCGTCCTAATAATTTCTTTAGCGATTTTTTTACTAAACTTTTCTTCACCGTATTCTCTCAAAATTTTTTCAATTTCTTGTTCAGACCATTTGTTTAAAATTTCTTCAGCGGTTAACTTTTCGTTTTCAGATGAATTCCAATCGTATCGCATAATAAGCGGTTCATCTTTTTGAAATGAGAATCCGCGTCCTGATTTTTCAAAATGCCAGCTTGACAGTCCTAAATCAAATAAAATTCCTGATACTAAACCAATTTTTTCTCTTTTAACAATTTCTTCTAAATTCAGATAAGAGTCGTTTACTAAGATTAATCTATTAAGATTTAATTTTAATAATTTTTTGTAAAGTTCAGGGTCTGTTTCAATTCCTAAAATTTTACCTTTGGGACAATTCTTTTTCAGAATAGCTTTGCTGTGGCCTCCTAAGCCAATTGTGCAGTCAATAAAATTCTCATTTGCCTTGGGGTCTAAATATCCAAGAACTTCTTTTTGTAAAACCGGTTGGTGAAGCATATTCTATATTACACGCCGAGTTCGCCTAATCGTTCGGCAATATCCCCTATTCCCGCTTCTGTTTTCTGTTTGTATTCCTGCCATTTTTTCTCATCCCAAATTTCTAATCTATTTAAAACACCGGCAATAACTACTTTTTTATTTAAACAAGCGTATTTTTTTAAATAATCAGGAATTAAAATTCTTCCTAAATTGTCTAAACTTACATCCATTGCGCCAATAAGCATAAGTCGGGCAAATCCCCGCGCGTCGGCTTGAGCCAAAGGAAGCTTGCTTAATTTTTCAGATAATTTTTCCCATTCTTTCATTGGATAAAGGAAAAGGCAATTATCCAGGCCTTTGGTAATTACCGCTTTTTTACCCAAAGACAGCCGAAATTTTGAAGGAATGGCTAATCGTTTTTTTTCATCTATAGTATATGAGTATTCACCAATAAGCATAGTTTTCCACAGTTTTAGGCAGTTATCCCATAGTTTTCCACAATTCCCCACCTATGCCTATTTAACCCCATTTCAAACACCCGGTCAACTAAAATAAAACTTGGTTAAAATCCCGATTAAAACAAGATTTTTTCCACAGGTTTTCCACAACGCACAAAAAAAAGACCTAAAAAGGCCTTACCAGTGATTATTGATATTTGTCAGTAATTAATGATTAATAATCAGTTTAAATTTCTCCGGGTTGATTTCTACCCTGTCCCCTCTTTTTAATTGACCTGATAAAATCGCTTTGGCTAAAACATTTTCTATTTTATCCTGAATAACTCTTTTCATTGCCCTGGCTCCGAAAACCGGGTTATAGCCTAATTCGCTGATTTTTTCCTTAACCTGCTCAGTGATTATAAATTCAATGTCTTTTTGTTTAAGATTTTTCTTTAATTTTTCAAGCATTAATTGGGCAATGTCTAAAAGATTTTCTTTGGTTAAAGGCCTAAAAACTATCACCGCGTCAAATCTGTTGATAAATTCCGGCCTGAAAATAGCTTTTTCAAAAAGAAAATCAAGAAGTTTTTGCTTAACATTTGACCATTCGGTTTTTTGTTTCAGAGCTTCCAAGATTATTTTATAACCTGCGTTAGAAGTGGCAATGATTATTGTATTTCTAAAAATAACTTTTCTGCCAAGACCGTCGGTAAG
>DAOWKS010000036.1 GCA_030643665.1 bacterium | reverse complement strand
TTGGGCAGAGGTCCCTGCGGTGGCGGACAAGGTTGGGGCGGTGGATTTGGCAGGGGATTCGGAAGCAGAAGATTTTATACCAGAAAAGAAGAATCAGAGGCGTTAAAAGACGAAGTTGAAGATTTGGAGCAAGAATTAAAAGCCATTAAAGAACGTTTGGCTGAACTAAAGCGTTAAGTGAAATTTAATTTATGGCAAGACCGCGCCTTTATAGAAAGATTAGATTTAATCCCGATATAACTTATTTTAAACCTCAAGGCGTACCAATGAGGTTTTTAGAGGTGGTTGAGTTAACTACCGAGGAGGTAGAATCTTTGAGATTGAAAAATATAAAAGATTTAGACCAGATTGAATGCGCTAAACGAATGAAAACTTCGCAAAGCACTTTTCAGAGAATTTTAAGTTCGGCTTACAAAAAAATTGCCAAAGCTTTAATTGATGGAAAAGCAATTAGGATTAGGACAACGAGGAATTTTTAGCTTCTTCTTAATTGCTTTTTAATTCTTTTGATGGCTTCTGCCATACCAAGTATTAATTTTCTTTCTTTTACTTCGGCAACAAAAATCTTTCCGGAAAAAAACTCTACTAAAAGCATTATGTTAAAAAGAATAATGTTTCCGGTAGGGTTTTTGCTTTTTTTAAAATTGATTTTTATTTCCTTAATAGAAGCTCTTTTATCTATTTTTTGCCCAAATGTTTCAATCAAATTGTATATTTTTTCTATTTCATAATCAGGCGTAGTTTTGGTAGGTTTTTTAAAGATGATGGAAATTTCTTTTTTGGGCCTGAATTTTGCCATAGCTTTCAAAATGGTGCGAATGGAAATTATTCCGCAAGGGAAATTATTTTTATCTACAAGCACAATGCTGTTTTTTTCCTGCTCAATCATTTTTTTCAAGGAGTTTTCAATGCCTAAATGTTTTTTATTTGAAAGCACATTTCTGGTACAGAATTTTGAGACAGGAACATTAAACCGAGTTGTTCTTTCCTGGTCAAAAGAATAATTTATCGGTTTTCCTTTTCTGGAAGACGACCTCTGCTTGTCGGTCGGTTTTATAAAGGCGTCTTCAATGTCTTTTCTTACCGTAATGCCGACTAATTTGTTTTTATTGTTAACCAATACAACCCTGGTGGTTCCTTTTTCGCGGAGCAGTTT
This sequence comes from bacterium, assembly GCA_030643665.1. GTDB lineage: Bacteria > Patescibacteriota > Minisyncoccia > Minisyncoccales > JAGMAB01 > JAGMAB01. The sequence goes on along the minus strand of DAOWKS010000036.1, from coordinate 17,661 downwards.
GTAAACATCTTTTACGGTAGAATTTATTTTAACAATAGGAGCTTTTTCTATTTTTACTTTTTGCGCTATTTGGCTGAAAATATCCGGTTTTTTTACTATTTCTTTGAGCATATTTTTAGCGCTCACAATTCTTTTAATTTCATTCTCGTTATTTAATATTGGAAGGAAGTAAATTCTGGTGGCGACCATAAAGTTAGCGATTTCATAAAAAGGCGTTGAGTCATTTATGTTGGGTGGAGTAATGAGCGCGGATTTAACTTTAGTCGTGTAAGGCAATCTTTTTTTAAACAGAACATAGTAGGGTTGAACCAAACCAAGAAATTCATTGTTATCAAAAACAAAAACCGGCTCGTGGCTGCTTTTTATCATAGATAAAGCCGAACCAATGGTAGTTTCCGGCGCGCATCGCGCAATATCTTTAATGGTGTTGTCCATACATTTATTGTAAGAACCTGCTGCGTGCAGAACCTTGAAATTAAACTGTGGTTTAATTATAGCATATATTTTTTAAAAATGTTATCATTATGTTATGAATCAAGGACGTTTTGTTTTGTTTGCCCTCGTATTTTTACTTGTAATGATTATCCCAAATATAATTGGTTTACTTACCGATTGGTTTTGGTTTGAGGAAATTGGTTTTGAAAATATTTTTACCGTAATTTTAAGCGCTAAAATTATATTAGGCCTTGTCATCGGCTTTATTGTTTTTGCCTTGATTTATCTTAATTTAAAAATTGCTTCTCATTTTACCCAAGGCCGTCCGATTCTAATTCGTCTTGAACAAAGAGGGGCGCCCGTGGAGATAGGACAGTATATTAATAGATTTATACCTCTTTTCTCTTTAGTTATTGGAATTTTAATTGGATTAATTGGAATTGCCAATTGGCAGATTGTTCTTCAATATCTTAACCCGACTTCTTTTGAAATTCTTGACCCGATTTTTAACCGGGATATTTCTTTTTATTTCTTTACTTTGCCATTTTTAAAAATGCTGATTGGGTTTTTGTTTTGGATAGTAGTGATTTCTCTACTCGGTGCCGGTTTAATTTATTTTGGCCGGGGAGTATTTTCTTTCTTTGGCAGAAGAGCAGAGCCCATTCGTTTGCCAAAAATTCATCTTTCTTTACTTGTTTGTTTCCTTTTTCTAATATTGGCTTTTAAGACCTACTTTATACAAATTCCGAATTTACTTTATTCTTTAACCGGTCCTTTTACCGGCGCAAGCTATACCGACATTAATGCCACTTTGCCGGTTTTAAAAATATTGGCAATAATCTTATTAGCCGGCGCAGTAATAGCCATTGTTAATATTTTTCAAAAAAGCAATCGCGCCTTAGTTTTAACGGCAGGCGCTTATTTAGTAATCTCTATCTTGGGAGGAAGCTTTTATCCAATGATTTTACAAAAATTTGTCGTGGCGCCAAATGAATTAGTTAAAGAATCATCTTATATTGTTCATAATATCGCCGCTACCCAGCAGGCCTTTAAGTTGGATGATGTTGATGAGCGCGACCTAAGCGGAGAAACTACTTTAACTTTGGAAGATATTCAAAAAAATGAGGCCACCATTAAAAATGTTCGGCTTTGGGATAGAGAGCCGCTTTTAGACACCTTTGGGCAGATTCAGGAAATTCGCACATATTATGATTTTGTTTCAATTGATAATGACCGCTATCAAATTAATGAAGAATATCGCCAAGTACTGCTTTCCCCCAGAGAATTAAATTCTGAAAGCTTGCCCCATAGGACTTTTATTAACGAGCGTTTGACCTTTACACATGGTTTTGGGCTGACTCTGGGACCGGTTAATGAAGTGACTAAAGAGGGATTACCGGTTTTGTTTATCAAAGATTTGCCGCCGGTTTCCATTACCGAATCCATCAAGATAACTCGTCCGGAAATCTATTTTGGCGAACTTTCCAATGATTATGTTTTTGTCAAAACTAAAGCCAAAGAATTTGATTATCCATCCGGCGATGAAAATGTTTTTACCAATTATCAGGAAGACGGGGGAGTGCCGGTTTCTTCATTATTGAGGAAAGCTATATTTGCCCTTAAATTTGGAGAGATAAAAATTTTATTATCAGATGACATTACTGCCGAGAGCAGAATTATGTATTATAGAGATATTAAAGAAAGAGTTAAACGCGTTCTTCCTTTTTTAAGAATGGACCAGGATCCTTATTTGGTAATTACTTCAGAAGGCAGATTAAAATGGATTTACGACGGCTATACTGTTAGCAATCTCTATCCTTATTCCCAGATAATGGGCAGTTCGTTAAGAGAAAGAGGTATAAATTACATCCGAAATTCAGTCAAAGTAGTCATTGACGCCTATAATGGAAAAATGCAGTTTTATATTTCCGACCCAAAAGATCCGTTAATTCAAACCTATGCCAAAATTTTTAAAGAAACATTTTTACCCTTGGAAGAAATGCCGGAAGATTTAATAAAACATCTTCGCTATCCAGAGGATATTTTTGCTTATCAAACCGCTCTTTATACTGTCTATCATATGCAGCAGCCGCAGATTTTTTACAATAAAGAAGACCAGTGGCAGGTTCCTTTAATAGCCGAAGGAAGAGGAGATCCGATGATGCGTCATATCATAATGAAATTGCCCGGAGAAACCAAAGAAGAATTTATCTTGATGATTCCATTTACTCCTCAAGGAAAAGATAACTTATCTGCCTGGATGGTGGCCAGGTCAGACGGAGAACATTATGGAAAATTAATAGTTTATCGTTTTCCCAAGCAAAAATTAGTTTTTGGCCCAAAGCAGATTATTAACAGAATTAACCAGGACCCGGAAATTTCCAGACAGATTTCTCTTTGGGATCAAAGAGGTTCCCAGGTTAATCAGGGCTCGCTTTTAGTTATTCCTATTGAAAAATCACTTTTATATATCAGGCCATTATATATTCGGGCCGAAGGCGGCAAGATACCGGAACTAAAAAGAGTGATTGTAGCTTTTGAGAATCAAATTGCTATGGAAGAGACATTGGAAGAATCACTCAATCAAATTTTCGGCAAAGCTGAAGAGAAAGAAATTACGATTCCGTCTTCAAAAACTCCATCTTTAATAGGGGAAGATTTAATTTCTCAGGCCAAACAACATTTTAAGAGAGCGCTCCAAGCCCAGAAAGACGGCAACTGGGCGCTTTACGGCCAGGAACTAAAAAAATTAGGAGAGATTTTAGAGCAGTTAAAATAATCTATTAACTTAATCTATTGACTTTGTAAATCAATAGTTTGACAATGGTTTTTGAGAAGATATAATGAATTACAAGATAATAAATTTTGAATAATATGCTTACTAGTGAAGATATACAAAAAATAATAGAAGCCAATAGAGAAGTATTTGCTACAAAAAAAGAGTTTGAAGATTTTAGGGAAGAAATGAGAAAGAACTTCTCTAATTTACAGAGTGCTGTTGATGCTTACGCCAAAAAAGCAGATGCGTATTTTCAAGAGATGTTGATGTTAAACCACAAGGTTGACAGGCACGAGAAATGGCTTTTACAAATTGCTGAAAAAATTGGAATAAAATTAGAATATTGATTGTTTTAATCGGAAAAATAAGTTTTTAAAACCGTCCCGCTTGCAGCGGGACGGTTTTTTGGTAAAATGAAAAAATGACGATAAACGATAGAATCTATGGGAAAGTTAAAATTGAAGAGCCGGTTTTATTGGAATTGTTAAAATCTTCGTCTGTTTTAAGATTGAAAAATATTTCCCAGTTCGGGATTCCGGATAAATATTATCACATCTTTAAAAATTACAGCCGGTATGAACATAGTGTTGGGGTAATGATTTTTTTGAGAAAACTCGGGGCGACATTAGAAGAACAGATTGCCGGTCTTTTACACGATGTTTCTGTTTTGGCTTTTTCTCATATCAGCGACTGGGTATTTGCTAACGGCAGAGAAGGGGTAGAGGATTATCACGATACAATTCACGAGAAGTTCGTAAAAAGAACAGAAATACCAAAAATTTTAGAGAAGTTTGATTTTTCATTGAAAAGGATATTAAATTTAGAAAATTTTTCTCTTTTGGAAAAAGAAATTCCTGACCTTTGCGCTGATAGAATAGATTATGCTTTAAGAGAGTTAAATCCCAAGCTCGTAAGAGATTGTATTAAGTCCCTGATAAATTTTAACGGAGAGATGATTTTTAACAATGAGAAATCCGCGTTTAATTTTGCTCACAAATTTTTAGAACTTCAAACCAAACACTGGGGCCGACACGAAGCAATGATAAGATATCATCTTTTTTCCAAGGCCCTGAAGATTGCTTTGGCTCAAAAAATTTTATCAGAAAAAGATTTTTATAAAGATGAGCTGTTTATATTAAATAAATTTGAAAAAAGCCAGGATAAAACCATTAAAGAGCTTTTGAAAATATTAAAAAACAAAGAATTGAAAATAAAGAGTAATTTAGGCAAAAAAAGCAAAAAAATAGTTAAAAAATTCAGGTATGTTGACCCAAAAGTGATATTTAATGGAAAGTTAATCAGATTAAGCCAATTAAGTCCTCAATTTGTAAAAATACTTGCTCAGCATAGAAAAATAAACAAAAAAGGTTTAATTGTTTAGATAGAGCAATAAGCGTCCTTTTTTCAGTGCCTGAATAATCTATTGATTTCGGAAATCAATATATTGAAAAAGTTATTGTTTTAATTTTTGTGTTATAATGAAAATGAAAGGTCGGGATTTATTTTATTAAATAGAATATTATTATGGCTTCTCAAGTTATAAAAAAAGACGGAATCAAACAACCTTTTGACGCTGAAAAAATCAGAAAAGCGATTGGTCTGGCTGCCGAGCAAGCCGGTCTCTCCGAGGAAAGAAAAAATGAAGTGGTGGAGCAAGTGGCTACTGTGGCAATTCAACTTGCCGATACCAAAGAGGAAATAGCCACCAGCGAAATTAAAGAGAAAATTCTTAGTGAATTAAACAATATAGAACCATCTGTTGCGTCTGTCTGGCGAGAGTATAGAAAGTAAAAGGTTTCGTTGCAAAAAAAATCCTCCCGTTTTTAGCGGGAGGATTTTTTATCGCCAGAAAACCAGTTTTTTGATACAATAAGCCCGGTGGTAAAAATATGGAATTAAATCTTAAAAATCTTAATAAAAAACAAAAACAAGTGGTATGTTTTGGCGATGGTCCGCTTTTGATTGTGGCCGGCGCCGGCACCGGTAAAACCACCGCGCTCACTTACAGAGTCGCTGAGATTATCAAGCAAGGAAGAGCTAAGCCGGAACAAATCTTGGCCGTAACTTTTACCGACAAGGCGGCCCAGGAAATGGAAGAGCGGATAGATAAATTACTGCCTCTTGGTTATGTTGACCTTTGGGTTTCCACTTTCCATTCTTTTTGCAAAAGAGTGCTTGAGGAGCACGGTTTGGCTCTCGGCTTGTCAACCGATTTCAAATTATTGGACGAGACAGCCAGCTGGCTTTTAATAAAACAGAACTTGGACAAATTTAAATTGGATTATTACAAGCCCTTGGGCAACCCGACTAAATTTATCCATTCTCTTATTTCTCATTTTTCCCGGTGTAAAGACCAGGGAATTTATCCCGAGGATTATTTGAAATACAGTAGAAGGACAAAAAAACAAGAAAAAAAACAGGTTAAAGAAATATCCAGGGCTTATCAAAAATACCAGGACCTGCTTTTACAAAACAATTTATTGGATTTTGGCGATTTGATTAATTATTGCTTAAAGCTTTTTCAGAAAAGACCGGCAATTTTAAATGACTACAGAAAAAAGTTTAAATATATTTTGGTTGATGAATTTCAGGACACTAACTGGACGCAATATAAATTAGTGAAACTTCTTATGGCGCCTAAAAACAATTTAACAGTTTCTTCTGACGATGACCAGGCAATTTACCGCTTTCGGGGCGCTTCCTTTGGCAATATTATCCAATTCCGCAAAGATTTTCCGCAAGCCAAGCAAATAGTTCTTACCCGCAATTACCGCTCATCCCAGAATATTTTGGATTTGGCTTATAAATTTATTCAGTTAAATAATCCAAACCGTTTGGAATATCTTGATAAAATCAGCAAACATCTGTCAACTGAAAAAAAAGACAAAGCTATAATTGAACACTTGCATTTTGAAACCTTAGACCAGGAAGTTAGGGGAGTAATTAACAAAATTATTGAGATTTTTAATAAAGACAAAAAAGCGTGTTTCAGCGATTTTGCTATTTTAGTCAGGGCAAACGCGGCTGCCAATATCTTTTCGCGGGCTTTGGAACGGGCAGAACTTCCTTATCAATTTTTGTCTTTGCGCGGTTTGTATTCTAAACCGGTTATTTTAGACATTATTTCTTATTTTAAACTTCTTGACAATTACCACGAAAGCTCGGCTGTCTATCGGATTTTGAACTTGCCTTTTCTTAAAATTTCAATGGAAGATATAGCTAAAATTACCCAGTACAGCGCCAAGAAATCCATTTCAGTTTACCAGTCCCTGCAGGAATTTTCTTTGAAGAACAACAAGATAAAATTTATTTTAGGCCTGATTCAAAAACATACTCTTTTAGCAGGGCAAAAAAATGTGGCTGAAATTTTATTGGCTTTCTTGCGGGATTCAGGTTATTTGGAAGAGCTGACAAAAAAAGAAGATAAAGAAGACCTTAATTATATAAATCAATTTTTCAACAAAGTTAAAGCGTTTGAGGAATCCAACATAGACCCTTGTTTAAGAAATTTTATGGAAGAGTTAAATATGGAAATGGAATCAGGCGAACAAGGAAAATTAATTTTTGACGTAGACCAGGGTCCGGACATAATCAAGGTGATGACCATTCATGCCGCCAAAGGACTGGAGTTTAAGTATGTGTTTTTGGTAAATCTGGTAGATAAGAGATTCCCAATAAATGAAATTAAAGAGCCGATTGAAATTCCCCGGACCTTGAGAAAAGATATTATTCCGCAAGGCGATATTCATCTGGAAGAAGAAAGAAGGTTATTTTATGTTGGCATGACACGAGCAAAGAAGGGATTATTTTTTACTTCGGCTGAAAATTATGGCGGCGAGCGAAAAAAGAAATTATCGCGATTTTTAAAAGAACTGGGTTACAGCCAGAAAGAAAAAAGCATAATTGATGAAATCAGACCAATAAAAAGTTTTGGCGGACGTCGGGTCTCCGCCAAAACTCTATCTTTGCCGCCATTTTTTTCTTTTACCCAGCTTAAAGCGTTTGAAAATTGCCCTTTGCAATATAAATTTGCCCATCTTTTGAGAATTCCGGTGCGAGGCAGAGCAACTTTCAGTTATGGCAAAACAATTCACAACACATTATTTGAGTTTGTTAAAAAAGCAAATGAGGATAAAAAACCAATTGGTTTTAAAGAACTTCTGCGAATTTATAAACAACAATGGATTGACGACTGGTATGACAATCAAAAGCAAAAGCAAGAGTATTTTGAAAACGGAAAAAAGGCCTTAAAAATGTTTTATAATGATTTTATGAAAACCAAACCTTTAATTCTTTTTATTGCCGGCAAGCCGGCATTGGAACAAAGTTTTAATTTAAAAATTAATGGCATTGCTTTTAAGGGAAAAATAGACAGAATAGATAAAAGAGGGGATAAGGTAGAAATTATTGATTACAAAACCGGCAAGAAAAGCGAAAAACTAAAACTCATAGACAAGGAACAATTGCTTATTTATCAAATCGCCAGCCAGGAGGTTTTTGGTTTAAAGCCGGAAAAATTAACTTATTATTATTTGGACGGAGGCAAGAAATTATCTTTTTTAGGTTCTGAAAAAGACCAGGAAAAACAAAAACAAAAAATTGTTTCCTTAATTAAGCAGATTCAAAAGAAAGATTTTTCAGCTACGCCCGGCTGGCAGTGCAAGACCTGCGATTTCAAAAATATCTGCGAACACGCCCAGAGGTGAAAATGAAAAACCCCCCGCTAAAAGCGGGGGATTTTTTCATTCCGAATTTAACGTCCGAATTTCTGGGTTCTTTTTTTAGTCCAGCAATCTCGGCAATAAATCGGTCTGTCTGGTGACGGTTCAAAAGGAAGTTCAGTGATTTCTTTTCCGCAATCAGCGCACTTCCAATTTCCCTTGACCATTTCGCGGGGAGGAAAATTTCCTTTTGACCCCTCGTTGAATTTTTCGAAAGCCATAATAAAATTAATATACAAATGAAATAAAAAGCGACCTTTTTACCTCTAAGTCGCTCTACTTAATTTGGCTTTAATGTTTAAGATTAAAAACTTCGTTAAGGATACTTCGACTTATGGTCTGAAATCAGTATACAGGATTGTCTTTAACAAGTCAATAGGTTGTATTCAAAATTGATAAAATTCTCAAAATCAGTTAAATTAAAAGAAATGAGAAAGAAAAAGCTATCCAGAAATTTCTACACGAGACCGACTTTAACTATAGCTAAAGAATTGTTGGGAAAGTATATTGTCAGAAAAATCGTAAAAAAGAAATTGGTTGGAAAAATCATAGAAACCGAGGCATATATTGGACCTCAAGATAGGGCCTCGCATGCTTACCAAGGGAAAAAGACAAAAAGAAATAGAGCTGAGTATCTTATTGGCGGCCATATCTATATCTATTTGGTTTATGGGATGTATTGGCAAATGAATATATCTACCACCGAACAAGGAATGCCGGAATGTGTGCTTATCAGAGCTTTAGATGTAGTTAATGGTCCGGGAAAACTCTGTCGCTATTTAAAATTAAACAAGTCGTTTTACGGTGAGGATTTATGTAAAAGTAAAAGAATTTGGCTGGAAGACAGGGGAATAAAAATCAAACCATCTCAGATTATCGCAACGAAGCGAATTGGCATTGACTATGCTGGCCCTTACTGGTCGCGGCGAAAATGGCGGTTTTGCCTTAAAATAAACTAAAAATTAGGAAAAAGCAGGAGAAAAAATTTGTCTTTTTATTTAATTCTGGAATAGAATAAAAGGTCGAAAATTAAGATTCATAAAAAAAGTAATAAATTATGAGTAAAAAAACCTTAATTATAATCGGAACCTTGGTAATAATGGTTTTATTTGGAGTAATTGCAATAGTTATAACACCCAGTTTAGCTGTAGTATACCATAATGTTGCAATTATTGATTTTGATGTTTCTCCTAATATTGTCTCTCCGGGCGATACCTTTACTATGACAACTGTTGTTAAAAATTATGGAACTGTTGCCGAAAGAGTGCTACTAAAATTGAGTGTTCAGACGTTAAACGGTACGAGAGAAGAACTTGGCCAGTGGATAATCTTCCTTAAAGTTGGTGAGTCCAAGACCTATACAAAATCAGTTGTAATTCCAGAGGAAGCGCTCGAAGGGGTATATACGTTGTATTTAAACGCTTTGATAAGAGAAGATAGTAATCCAGCAGACAATGAAGCTTCGGAAAAGATAAGGGTTTTTATTCCTTCTTGGGAAGTCACAGAAACCAATTCTGGAATTGAAGATATTCCAACGTTGCACGATTTTGTGCCGTTAGGTGCTGTATATGAAGAGACAGAAGATCACCGTTTAATCTATACTGATGACCCAAAATGGCGTCTTAGCTGTTTTATACTCGTGGCAATAGGTAAAACCAATAATGGTGACACAATCCTATTTCAGGGAAGATTACCTTTTAGCGGAGAGGGCGGAGGCAGGGACATAATTTTTATTAATGGAAAATGGCATTCTCCATGGGGTTTCTATGGACCTATGTATTACGATGACGAGAAGAGGATTTATCCTTATCCGACCGTTTATACAAAAGGTTTATATAGTAATGGGGAAGAGTGTATCGGATCTATTTCTTATAATGAGCAGGAAAGAGAGTGGATATACAAAGTCACGCCTTTATCCGGGGAAGGAATTATTTTTGAACTCTGTGCCAAAGCCAGAGCAACACCTTTCTGGATGGGAAAACAAGAAGGACCATACATTATTCATGGCGCCATTTTTAACAAAGAGGATATTGATATATGGGGCGGCTTTTGGGAAATAGGGGAATTTGAGGGTAAACTAACTGTTCCAAACTATGGGGATTACTCCTTTAATGGAAGTTTTTTGTTTGATAGAGCAACTCACAGAGTTTATTATACAGAATCTGCATTTGACGCTGCCGGAGCTCCTCTATCATTCAGCTGTCTTTATATGTCTCAGGAAGATTTGGATATAACGATATCAATGTCTGAAAATCCCTCTCCTATTCAGACTCCTGTTCCGTTTCAACATCAAGGCAGGATTAACTTCATCACTAAAGGAAAAGATTTTACTTTTGATAAGTTTCAGTTTAGTGATAGCGGAGGCCTTCAACCAAATAAGTATTATTTAACTGGGGAGTATGAAGGAGGAGAGGTGAACTTAACGGGTGAGGTTTTCAAATTTTGGCCTGAGAATTGGGGAATAAATAATGGAACCTGGTGGGATTTAGAAGCAAAACGTACCTGGGGTCGTGCATTTGTCAATTGGAAAGGAACTGTAACGCTTGATAATGAAACTATATCCGTCGATGCCCTTGGAGTTGGAGAGATTACTAGGTTTGAAGCTGGATTTTAGACAGAGGATGAGAGAGCAATTTCCAGATTTCTGTTCCTTAAGCAAAATCCCGAGAACAGTTCTCGGGATTTTGCGTTATCCACATTGTTTAATACTCTGGAAATTTGCTAAAATAAAAGAGAAGTTAGAAATCTCAACCCTCAAGATTTTATCAAAAAAGCAAAAGCATATTTTGGCAATAAAGTGGATTTTTATTTTAATAAAGGTACAATAAAGACAAAATCTTCTATAATTTTAGAGATAAAAAGGTTTTAACAGTAAAAAGGTCGGCTCTCATTTAATTTATCTATTTAAAAAACAATTATTATGAACGAACAAAATTATAAAAACAGCTTAATTTGTCTTTTAGGTCTTTTTTTAATCGCCTTAATTGCTTACACGGCTGTAAGTATTCCAAACAAAATTAAAGAAGGAAAATATATCGGTCAGGAAATTGAAACCAAAAATACCATTACTGTTTCAGCTACGGGAGAAATTTACGCCAAGCCCGATTTGGCAATAACGGTTTTTTCAGTCATAACCGAAGCAAAAACCGTTGTTGAAGCAATGAGCGAGAATACAAAGAAAATGAATTCCATAATTAATTTTATGAAAAGTAAGGGCATAGAAGAGAAAGATTTAAAAACCACTGATTTCAATATTTATCCTCGTTATGAATGGCAGGAAAGAACCGGAATTCCTCCTTATCCACAGGGCCAGAGAATATTGGTTGGTTATGAAATACGGCAGTCCTTGCAGGTAAAAATCAGAGCTCTGGAGAAAATTGGCCAGGTTATCCAGGGGGCAACCGATGCCGGCGCCAATCAGGTCGGAAATTTACGTTTTACCATTGATGACCAAGACGAACTCAAGAAACAAGCCAGAAATCAGGCCATAACAGAAGCAAAAACAAAAGCGCAAGAATTGGCTTCACAACTTGGAGTTAATTTAGTCAGAATTACTAATTTTAGCGAAAGCGGCGCAATTCCGCGCTATTATGGTTTAGAAAAAGCAGTAGGAATGGAAATAGAGGAGCAAGAATTGCAAATAGAAACCGGAGAGAATAAAATAGAAGTTACGGTAAATATTACTTTTGAGATTAATTAACAGGGTTGACAGAATTTTACTGATATGGCATACTTCTAATAGTTCATAGAAAATAAAATAGGGAAAAATTTTGGATAGCCCAATTTGTTTATTAAACAAACTTACTAATAAATAGATTAGGCTGTCCAAGAAGAGATGGCCAAGGGGGCATAAAGAATGGAATATGAACAATTTGATATTTTAGAAACGGAGTTTGTTATCAAGGCCGATTCAGCAAAAGGTCTTGAACATGAAGTATGCGATGGAATAAATACAGACGCAAATCCTGGATTTACAGACGCTATCAGGAAGGTTTTAGAAAATCTGCCAGAGAACTTGAAAGCAAATCTAGCAGAGAGAGTTGAATATAGATTAGGAGTATTTGGCTTGGGAAACAAATTGAAGGTTCAGAGCAATCTGAAAATTGAAACAAGAAATGTGCTGAAAAAAGAAGATGGCGAGAAAACCTTGGAAATGTATGAGGAAGATTACGATAGATTGTTCTTTCTCAAACATAACAGTTTGCGCATAGACGGATATCATTGTATATCAAAGAAACTTATTGAAAGAGAAAGCCAGCCAGTAAAGACGCTTTTGAATAGATGGGGAGACAGAACGAGTGAATGCATTTTAGGTAGAGAAGTGTATCTGGTAATAAAAGATTTTGACAACAAGCTAATAAAACTCCAGCAAGGATTTCAGAGATACAGGAGATTGTCAGCAATTGAAGTAGAGACCTTTGTTATGGGTAAAGAAGTGCATATAGAAGATATTATGGTTTGGAGAGTGATAATTTCTTTACCGGAAATGGAAATCACAAGCGTTTTATCACACGAAGCGGGAAACGGACTGTGGAAGTTGTTGGCCCAAGATATGACAGAACGTCTGGAAGGATATCTTTCTTTTGAGGAAGCAGTGGCCAAGTTAAACGAGCGCGTGGAGCAAGAAGGTTGAGGAGTTTAACCACTCCTCTATTTTTTTTGACAAAAATTGTGAAGTAAATTAAGATAGGGGTATGTCAGAAATAACTTTAACCGATGAAAATTTTGAAAAAGAAATTTCTATTGCGGCTAAACCGGTCTTGGTTGATTTTTGGGCCGAATGGTGTTCGCCCTGTCTTACGCTTGGTTCAATTTTAGAAAAAATAGCCGAAGAGTATAAGGAAAAAATTATTTTAGCCAAAGTTAATTTAGATAGCGCTCCTCTTACCGCGCAAAAATATAAAATAGATAGAATTCCTTTTGTTATTTTTTTTAATGGAGGAAAACCTTTGAGCGGATTTATTGGGGTAAGGCCGGAGCCAATAATAAAAGAGTGGCTGGAAGAGATTTTATTGATTAAAGAATACGAGGAATATGCCCAAAAAAATGGATTTAAATTAAATCCGGATAAAGAAGTAGTGAATAGATTAGTAAAAGGACTCTTAGAAAATGAAAAGAAATACGGAGAGAGATATTGTCCCTGCCGGAGAATTATTGGCAATCCGGAAGAAGATAAAGAAAAAATCTGTCCGTGTAAATTTATGCCGGAAGAAATTGAAAGAGATGGCCACTGTTTTTGCCAATTGTTTGTAAAATGAAAAAAACTGAAGAAATAGAGAAATTAAAAAAAGAATGCTTGGAATTTTGCAAAAAGCATCTTCTATATAGACAGGGAACAGAGCCTGTTTTTGGTGAAGGTTCTTTAGAATCAAAGATAATATTAGTCGGGGAAGCTCCGGGTTACTACGAGTCAATGAGCGGACAGCCATTTTGCGGAGCCGCCGGAAAAATTTTAGATGAGCTTTTGGCATCAGCAGGAATTAAGAGAGAAGAAATTTATATTACCAATGTGGTAAAACTGCGTCCGCCAAATAACCGCGACCCTAAACCGGAAGAAATTAAAGATTTTTCTCCTTATTTAGAAAAACAGATTGAAATTATTAAACCAGAGATGATTTGCGCTTTAGGGAATTTTTCCACTGCTTATATTTTGGAAAAATACGGATTAAAAGCTGAAATTCAAGGTATCAGTAAAATTCACGGAAAAGTTTTTGAGATAGATGAAAAACTAAAAATTATTCCCCTTTATCATCCGGCCGTCGCCACTTATAATGCCGGTATGAAAGAAATTTTAAAAAAAGATTTTAAGGTTTTGAAAAGGAGTTGAGTTGACTACCTTTTTTGCTTAAATTAAGGTATAATTGGATTGTGGAAAATTCACCGAGCATATAACAAAATTATGTGTTTGGGAAAGGTCGCTATTTTTAATGAACTAATAAAATAAATTTTAATTATGGCTACTACAGCTTATTGCGTAAAATGTAAAGCCAAAAGAGAAATGAAGGATGAGAAAGAGATAAGTATGAAAGGCAAGGGAGGAACTAAAAGAAGAGCTATGACAGGAATCTGCCCGAAGTGCGGAACAAAGATGTTTAGAATTTTAGGAAATAAGTGAAAATACTATTTTAAATTAGTTAATCCCGCCTTTTCTAAAGAAAGGGCGGGGTTAATTAGATATACACTTGCGTGGGTTTGAATAAAAACAAAAATTTTGTTGTTTATATTTTGATTGGCTTAGTTTGTTTTAATATTATTGTTTGGTTGACTGTTTACGATTTAAACAAGCCAAAATTTTTACAAGTGAATTTTTTTGATGTTGGGCAGGGAGACGCTATTTTTATTGAAACTCCGCAGAATCATCAGATTTTAATTGATGGAGGCCCGTCATCTGTTGTCTTAGAAAAGTTAAACAATGAAATGCCTTTTTGGGACAGGTCTCTGGATTTAATAATTTTAACTCATCCTGAACATGACCACATTGCCGGTTTAATTGAAGTTTTAAAAAGATATAAAGTGGAAAATATCTTATGGACAGGCGTAGTCAGGAATACTTCGGAATACAATGAATGGATTAGGTTAATTAAAAATGAAGAGGCAGAAATTTTTATTGCCCAAATGGGTCAAAAAATAATCGCAGGCAGAGTTGTTTTTAATGTATTATATCCTTTTGAAAATCTTAATAGTCAAGAAATTAAAAACATTAACAACACTTCTATAATTTTACGTTTTTTTCTCGGAGAAACTTCTTTTCTTTTTACAGGCGATGCTTTTAAATCAGTAGAGAGAAAATTAGTAAATAAAGGAAAGAATATTAATTCCGATGTTTTAAAAGTCGGCCATCACGGGAGCAAGACATCAACCGCGGAGGAATTTATTAGCGAGGTCTCGCCGGAAATTGCCGTAATTTCAGCCGGCAAAGACAATCGTTACGGCCATCCGCATCAGGAAACATTGGCAACTCTGAAAAAGTATGATATTAAAATTTTAAGAACTGATAAAGACAACGACATAAAAATTATTTCTGACGGAGAAAATTTAACAATAAAGTAATTATTCGCATTTATGAAATTTCCTGTTTTTAAAACAAAAATTGCCGGCGTAAGGCAAGAGTTTGATTTAACTAACCATAAAGAACGCGGGGCCTATTTTGAAGCAAAAGCCGGCGCAGATATTAAAAAACTAAGAAGATATTTGGAACATAACAGTTTTATTGCTTATCTTTTAGGTAAAAAAAATTCAGGTAAAGGCACTTATGCTAAAATGTTTGCTGAAATTGTTGCTCCAGAAAAAATACAACATTTTTCTATCGGCGATATAATTAGAGAGGTTGATAAAGAACTGAAAGACAAAAAAAAGAGACAACAATTAATTAATTTTTTAAAAAACAATTATCGCGGCTGGCTTTCAATTGAAAAAATAATTTCTCTTTTGGAAAAAAGAAACACTGAAAAACTTTTACCAACAGAATTAATTTTGATTTTGGCAAAAAGGGAAATTACTAAAAGAAAAAAGAAAGCTCTTTTTATTGATGGTTTTCCACGCGATTTAGACCAAATTGCTCATTCTTTATTTTTTCGCGACTTAATTGATTACCGGCAAGACCCGGATATTTTTATTTTAATTAATGTGTCGCGTTCAGTGATTAACGAAAGAATTAAATGGAGGCGAATTTGTCCTTTATGCCAAACCTCCAGAAATTTAAAATTACTTCCCACTTCCAAAGTTGGCTATAATAAAAAGAAAAAAGAATTTTATTTAATTTGTGACAATCCAAATTGTAAAGGCGCAAAAATGGTATCCAAAGAAGGGGATAAATCAGGTATTAAATTAATAAAGAAAAGATTGATAATGGATGAAAAATTAATAGACCAGAGTTTTTCTCTTTACGGAGTTCCAAAAGTTCTTTTGAGAAACTCTGTTCCGATAAAGTTTGTCAAAAAATACATTGATGATTATGAAATTACGCCAGAGTTTTGTTATAAGTGGGACGAGAAAGAGAAAAAAGTAAAGATATTTAAAAAACCATGGATAATTAAAGACGATAATGGGATTGCTTCTTGTAGTTTAATGCCGGGACCTGTGGTTGTTTCAATGCTCAAACAAATGGTAAAAGCGCTAAATTTGTAGTTGTTTGAAGTTGACAAACGAAACAGATAGGTGATATAATAAAAGTGAGGCTCTGTTGCTTTTAGTTAAATTCTGGGACAAACGTTCTTTCAGGGAGTCCGATATGATTTCGCTTTTAGGAGCGGAACTTGGACACCCACCTGGATTTTTTTCCAGAAGAATTTCTAAAGGTTAGCAGGGTCTTTTGATTTGGTCGGGCTGCTGGGAGTTGCGCCCAGGTCTTACCCTCCCCGAGGGCAAATACTAACTGTTATACTACAGCCCGGAGAAATTATTTCCTTTTACCCATTGCCTTGATACATTTAGTACAGGCAAGAACTCTTTTGCCGGAAGGCAAGCGAACCCATTGTAAATTTGGGTATTTTCTTTTTTTAATGGTTGGATTGTATTTGCCGCGCAGTTTTACCAGTTTTCCAACCATCATTGATTTTTTTCCGCATATAGCGCATTGTTTTGCCATAGGATATTTATGATAGCAGAATTTTTAAATTTGGCAAGATTTTATATTATGGTATGATTAAAAAATGTTATTAGAATATATTTTTCTTATTGTTATTCTTATTCTTTCCATTGTTATTCATGAGGTTTCTCACGGCGCAATGGCAAATTATTTAGGAGACCCCACGGCAAAAAATGCCGGGCGTCTGACTTTGAATCCAATAAAACATTTAGACCCTATTGGTTCTGTTATAGTGCCTATTTTTTTGATTTTAATGATTAAATTGACAGGCGGCGGAATTATTTTCGGTTGGGCAAAACCGGTGCCGATTAATCCTTATAATTTTAAGGACCAGAAATACGGTTCTGCCAAAGTAGCTTTGGCGGGTCCGGCTTCAAATTTGGCAATAGCCTTGGTTTTCGGCTTAGCTTTAAGATTTTTGCCTGTATTAGCCGGTTTTCAAGGGCTTTATATGATGTTTTCTTTTATTGTTTATATAAACATACTTTTAGCAATATTTAATTTATTGCCTGTTCCTCCATTGGACGGTTCTCATATTCTTTTTACTTTTCTGCCCCAAAAAATGGAAAATGTAAGAATATTTTTAAGCCAGTTCGGTCTTTTTATCCTGCTTTTTATTATCTTTTTTTTCTTTCCTTGGATAATTTTGGTTATTAACTGGATTTTTGCCCTAATCGTCGGCGCCCCTCTTTTTTAATACTGACAATATCCAACGATCGCGAGAAGTTGTCAGAGGTAAATTTATTACGAAACCATTGACAAAGAGAAAGAAATCTTTAAGATAGGGGATATCAGAAGAAGAGTATTGTTCATTTAAAAATTGGCTTCTGATAAGAATAAAAAGAAAAGGAGGTGTAAAAGAAAAAAATGGGCATTTTTCTTGTTGTATTGGTTGCTGTTGTAGTATTTATAGCAGGGATTATCTATGTAAAATTAAGATATGGTCGTTTATTTGATGAAATAAGTTTTGATTCTTCATTCCCAGAAGAGTTAAAACCTTTTGTGACAAAAAATATACGAGTATATCACGTAGACAGAATTCAGGATTTACTGAAAAGATACGAAGAAACAAAAAGTAGCGAAGCAAACTTTTTCTCTTTGGAACGATTCTTGGACGAAGAGAGAATACGAATGAATAT
>DAOWKS010000016.1 GCA_030643665.1 bacterium | reverse complement strand
ACAATTATTGAACCAACCAGTGGCAATACCGGGATTTCTCTGGCAATGTTGGGAGCCATAAAAGGATATAAAGTAAAAATTGTAATGCCCAAATCAATGAATATTATGAAAAGAAAAATGATTGAGTTTTTTGGCGCCGAAATAATTTTAGTCAAGGATGAGGATTGGCGTGACAATGCCATAAAATTTACTAAAGAATTGGCTAAGCGAGATAATTTAATTCTGCTTAATCAATATGAAAATGAGGCGAGCGTTGATGCTCATTATAAAATCACAGCCAAAGAAATTTTAGAACAAATGGCCGAGACCCGTCCTTGCCCCATTGATTATTTTGTGGCTGGTATTGGCAGCGGCAGCACTATTACCGGAATTGGAAAGCGATTAAAACAAGAATTTCCAAATATAAAAATTATTGGAATTATGCCAAAAAAGGGTTCAAATATTGAAGGATTGAAATCTTTAAAAGAGGGTTATACACCGCCAATTCTGGACTTGAAAATTATTGATAAAATTTACGAAGTTGAGGAAAAAGACGCTCTGCTTTGGCAAAAAAAATTAGCCAAAGAATATGGCATTTTTGTCGGGGTCTCCTCTGGCGCGGCAATGTTTATCGCTCAAGATATTGCTAAAGAAAAAAAACAAGGGAACATAATTACTATATTCCCCGATAGAGGAGAAAAATACCTTTAGGTATTTTCTATTACCTCTATCTTTTTTGATTTGTACAGTGTTATCACTATAGGCATTCAGACAATAGCAAGAGCTATTGCCACCGCAATACCGACCATAATTTCTGCTGCCATTTTTCACGTTCTAATCTTGCAGTGTTTATTGAGGTGCGGGTCATTAGAACATATCTTTCCAGTGCCGCCTGGTTTTAATATCGCCATAATACTATCTTCCATACCTTTTTCTTTTATGCTTTCTACGACTTTTCCTACTGCCATTTCCAGTATTTTCTCTCTTTCTTCCTCTGTTTCTGCCATTTTTTATTCTTCCTTCCCTTTTTTTCTTTCACGTCTTTCCATTCTCAAATTATACTCCTGTATTGCCTCTTTCATGCCCGAATATGCACCCTCTTTTACCAATTCAGTTAAACTTTCCATTGTCTTTTTATCAATTTTTTCTGCCATTTTTTTACCTCCCTTTTTTATCTATCTATCTTTTCTAATCTTTCTTTCTTTTCAGAGACAGGAATTTAGCTACAAAGCTATTTTAACCAAATTCCTGCCTCCGAGAATTTCCATTTTTGATTTTTCAAATGAGCTGATTGTAATATATCATAACAATAAAATTCTGTCAATCCCCATACCTAATTAGATGTGGAGGTCAAGAGTTGTGGATATTAAAAAATAGTAATATAATAAATCTATGCTTAGGTTCTACAACACCTTATTTCGCAAAAAACAGGCATTTAAACCGCTTAAAACCAAAAAAGCAGGTCTTTATACTTGCGGGCCAACTGTTTACTGGTTTGCCCATATTGGCAATTTAAGAACATATATTTTTGAGGATATTTTAAAAAAGGTCTTGGAATATAGCGGTTATAAAGTAAAACACGTGATGAACATTACTGATGTCGGTCATCTGACTTCTGACGCTGATACCGGCGAGGATAAATTGGAAAAAGGAGCCAAAAGAGAGAAAAAAACTGTCTGGGAAATCGCTGAATTTTATACCAAAGCGTTTAAACAAGATATAAGACATTTAAACATAAAACCTCCTGATATTTGGATAAAAGCAACCGATACCATAAAAGATCAGCTCAATTTAATTAAAATTCTGGAAAAAAAGGGCTTTACCTATAAAATTTCTGACGGCGTTTATTTTGACACTTCAAAGCTAAAAACTTATGGACGGTTGTGGAAAAGTAAGAAAAGACAGGTCAAAACCAGGGCAAGAGTTGAAATAGTAGTAGGCAAAAAAAACCCTTTTGATTTTGCTTTATGGAAATTTTCGCCAAAAGGAACAAAAAGGCAAATGGAATGGAAATCGCCTTGGGGTATTGGCTTTCCTGGCTGGCATACCGAGTGCGTGGTAATGGGAATTAAAAACTTAGGCATTCCTTTTGATATTCATTGCGGCGGAATTGACCATATTTCTGTCCATCATCCCAATGAAATTGCCCAGGCCGAAGCTGCTTATGGAAAAGTTTTTGCCCGTTACTGGCTTCATGGAGAATTTCTTATTTTAAATAAAGGCAAAATGGCAAAATCAGAAGGCAATATTATTATTCTGGAAAATTTAATCAAAAAAAGGTTTAATCCCCTTGCCTATCGTTATTTATGCCTTGGCGCTCATTATCGTTCAAAATTATGTTTTTCTTTAAACGCCTTAAAAGGAGCCCAGAATTCATTGGATAACCTCTATCAAAAAATTACAGAACTGGCGGAGAACAGTTCTCCGTCAAATAGTAAACACTACGAGAACATTTCTCGTAGTGTTAAAGATTATCAAGAGAGGTTTTTGGGATTTATTCAGGATGATTTAGATATGCCGAAGGCCTTAGCCTTATCCTGGAAATTAATAAAAGATAAAAAGATACCATCTCAAGAAAAATATAAGCTTTTAATGGATTTTGACAGAGTGTTTGGTTTAAATTTATCTCAAATTAAAAAGATAAAAATTCCTGAAAAAATACGGGAATTAGTTGAAGAACGGGAGCAATACCGCAAACAGAAAAATTGGCAAAAAGCTGATGAAATCCGGCAGAAAATAAAGAAACAGGGTTATATTGTAGAAGATACTGAAAAAGGAGCAAAGCTCAAGAAATTTTCTACTTAGCTTTTTGGCACAACTGATAAAAATCTAAGATTTTTTTAGCGATTTTATTCCAGGAATAATTTTCCGCTTCTTTTCTCCCCCATTCGCCCATTTCTTTTCTTAATTTTTTATCTTTAATCAAAATCGCGAGTTTTTCAGCCAAACCATTGTAATCGCGCGGTTTTGCTAAAAATCTTTCACCTTTTTTCCCTTGCAAGAGCTGTTTATAACCGAGATTACTGAAAGCTACTACTGGTTTAGCGCAAGCCATTGCCTCTAATAAGACAATGCCAAAACTTTCGCCAAAAATAGCCGGACTGACAAAAATATCACAAGCAGTAAAATAAGAGATAAGTTTTTTTCCGGTGATTTGTCCCTCAAAGCAAACCTGTTTAAGTTTTTGCTCTTTGGCATACATTTCACAATCTTTTTTTAACTCACCTTCTCCAACAACAATAAGCCGGAGGTTGGCGAATTTTTTTTGCAAAATTTTAAACGCTTTTAACAAATAAATCAAACCCTTTCTTTCTTCAAGCCGGCCAACAAATAAAAGGTTAATTTTCTTGTCTGCTGCGGGATTAGAGAATTTTTCAATTCCGCCCACTGCGGGATTGAATTCTTGTAAATCAATCCCATTAGGAATAACTGCTTTAGGTTTTTTAAAATCCTTAAAGTATTTCAAGTTCAATGGAGCAACTCCAATAACTCCGTCTATTTTCCATTGAGCGATTTTTTGGAAGAGATAAATAATTTCAGGAAAGTTTTTTAAAAACTTGCTTCCTTCAATATTAGCGTGGAAAGTGAGGATGTTTAAGGCGTCGGACATTTCTAAGACCTGCAGAGCGGAAGGAAAGCCGAAATTATGAAAATGTAAAACATCAAACCTTTCTTTTTCCAAGGTTCTTTTAAGAGAAATAGGGTTAAAATTAATACAAAAATCCGCTTGGCTGCCGGAAAAAGGAATAGCAAAAGAGGTCCCCAGCAAGATAACATCTTTTCCATAGTTTTCTGTTTTCTTTCTCCTGGGAGCAATAATTTTTGACTGAACCCCTATTTTTTTAAATTCTTTATGCAAGCCCAAAATATGTTTTTTAACTCCTCCGGGCGGAAAAAAAGAATGAAAAGAGATTAAACCAACCTTGAGTTTTTTTGTCATATTTGTTATATTATACCTGATGAACAATAACTCTTCAAATCCGGAATTACCCGACAAACTGCCTCCGCAAAACATAGAGGCAGAGCAATGTTTACTCGGCTGTTTGATGTTAGACAAGAACGCTGTAGTTAAAGTGGCTGATTTTTTGAAACCGCGTGATTTTTACCGCAAATCGCACCAAGACATTTACCAATGCAATTTAGACCTATTTGAAAAAGGAGAGCCAATTGACCTTCTTTCTCTTTCTAATCGGCTTAAAGAAAAAACACAGCTTGAAGAAATTGGCGGCAATGGTTATTTAACCGAACTAATAAATTCAGTGCCTACAGCCAGTAATGTTTTTAGTTATGCCAAAATTGTCCAGCAAAAAAGGATTTTAAGGGATTTGATTAATGTCAGTCATGAAATCGGTGTTTTGGGCTATAACGAAACCGAAGACACTGATTTTCTTTTAGACGAAGCCGAAAAAAAAATATTCAGCATTGCCCAAAAAAGTTTAACGCAGAATTTTGTGCCGGTAAAAGCAACGTTAGAAGACGCTTTTGAAAGAATTGACAAGTTATCCAAGCACAAGGAGAATATTCGGGGCCTATCTACCGGCTTCATTGGTTTAGATAATATCTTAGCCGGTCTGCAGAAATCCGATTTAATAATTTTAGCTTCCCGACCGGCGCTGGGAAAATCCACTTTAGCCCTTAATATTGCGGCTAACATTGCCATAAATGAAAAAAAACCGGTAGGTATATTTAGTTTGGAAATGTCAAGAGACCAGGTAGTTGACAGGTTGATTGCCAGCACCGCAAATGTTGATTTGTGGCGTTTAAGAACCGGCCGGCTCTCTGATTCCGGAGACGATAATGACTTTTCCAGAATTCAACAGACGCTGGGGATTTTATCCGAAGCCCCGATTTATATAGATGATGCTGTTTCGGCAAATATTTTACAGATGAAAGCGATGTCAAGACGGCTCCAGGCAAATAAAGGATTAGGCCTGATTATTATTGATTATCTTCAATTAATGGAATCAAGGGATTTAAGGATAAATATGGTTCAGCAAATGACCGAGATTTCCCGTTCGCTTAAAGGTTTGGCCAGAGAACTTAATGTTCCGGTTTTAGCTTTATCTCAATTATCCAGGGCCGTGGAACAACGTTCTCCGCAAATTCCCCGGCTATCTGACCTTCGTGAAAGCGGGAGTCTGGAACAGGACGCGGATGTAGTATTGTTTATTCATCGCGAAGACCGTTATCGGCAAAATAGTTCAAGAAAAAATATCGCTGACATTATTGTAGCCAAACACCGAAATGGTCCGGTTGGAAAAGCTGAATTATATTTTGATGACCATATAGTATTATTCCGCAATTTAGAAAAAGGATACCAAGACGAAGAGTAACAATTATGTTTCCATTTTCCATACAAAAACTTGTTGGCTTATTTTCTCGTTTTCCGACAGTGGGTCCGCGCACCGCTGTCCGTTTTGTTTTTTATTTAATGCGGCTTTCAGAACAGGAAATAAAAGAGCTTTTGGATTCTATTTCTAATTTAAAAAAGACAATAAAAACCTGCTCTTTTTGTTTTTATCCTTTTGAACCAACAGATGCTGAACAAAATCTCTGCGCAATTTGCCAAAATAAAATGCGGGATAGAAACCTGCTTTGTGTTGTTGAAACAGAGACGGATTTAAACGCTCTTGAAAAGACAAAAAAATACAACGGGCTTTATTTCATTTTAGGCGGAACTATTTCAAATCTCAAAAAAGAAACAATAAAAGAAATAAGAGCCGAACAGCTTATTGAAAGAATAAAAAAGAGCAATTTTCAGGAAATTATTCTTGCTAATAATTTTACTGCTGAAGGCCAAGCAACCGCTTTATATTTGGAACGGCTGTTAAAGCCGTTGACTTGTGGTGAGCTTGCCGAACCAATAAAAATTACCCGATTAGGGCAAGGTTTGCCAATTAGCAGCGAATTGGAATACGCTAATCAGGAAACATTATCTTCCGCCTTAGAAAACCGAAAATAATTTACTGGTTATGTCAATCCCATTTAGAAATTTCATACCATGTCCCATTTAGAAACTTCATACCTGATGAATTTTAATTGACCAAAACTGATTCTTCGACTTTTGTTTTTGGATTAAAGATAAATTGTTTTCTCCAAGGATGATTAACAGGAGGTATGTAATGAGATTGTTTGCGCCCTGTAAGAGCGGACAGTTTAATATTGATAATCTTTTCAGGTCTTTTTGGCAACAATACATAATTTAAGTAATGTCCCTTGAAATTGATTTTAATTTTTCCATTCAAATGTTGTTCTATAATCACAACATCTTTTTTGTAAACAGTTATTGGTTGTTCTTTATCTAACTGGAAATATTTATTTTCAAATCTTATTGTATAGTCATTATTTACTTTTCTCATATCCTGAACAGAGAATATTTGAGCTAGTTTATCTTTTAATAATGGGCTGATTATTTTATGTAAATCAGTTTTTCTTTGCGGAGCAACCGCGAATTTAGCATTGAATTTAGGAATATATTCTTTCAGAAATTCATTAGATTTATCAATGGTTGTAATTCCGGCTAATCTTAATTCTTTAACCAATCTGTCCTGTAATGTGGCATTCATTCTTTCAATTCTGCCTTTGGCTTCCGGACTATGCGCTGTAATGAGTTTTATACCTGTCTGGTTTGCGGCTCTTTGAAATTGAGTTATTAAATCCTTATTATCAACAGCATTTTTATGATTTACTTTATATGTGCTGAATTTATCTAAATATATTGATAAGGGCAGGTTATTCTTGCTTAAATATTCCAGCCAGAATTTGAATACTGCTACAACGCTTTCATTGTAATCAAATTTAGCGTGAGTAATTTTGCCGGTAGCGTCATCCACTGACAGCAATAAACAGGTTTCTTCATCACCAAACCAAATATGATAACTTCCGTCAAACTGCTGCATCTCGCCATAATTATCTTTCCTTTTTCTCCAACTATGATAGTTTTTGTTTCTTCTTGATTTTTGTTTCCATAATCCCATATCAGTCATGAGCAGCCTTACTGTTTCTCGTCCTATTTTAATATTATGAATTTCTTTTAATTTTTCCGAAGCAAAGCTCGGCTTAAAATCATAATATTTTTCTTTCAAATATTTCTTTACTTTTTTAATTATTTCAATGTTTATTTTTCGGTTGCTTTGTTTTCCTCTGTTGCCGTGCATTACTCCTTGCTCTCCATGTTTCAAAACATTAGCTTTAATATTTTTTACCTGTCTTACTGATAAATTTAATTGTTTTGCGGCTTCAGTGCCATTTAATTTATTATCAATTAGATTTTTAATAATTCCATACCTTGATAATTCTTTTGAAGTCATGGTGATTAGTTGTTGCGCCATATTTTTTTCTTAGGTTAATTTGTTATTAATCCGACCTAAGAAATTATGGCACAAAAACATCAAGGTATGAAGTTTCTATATGGGACAACTATGAAATTATCACATGGGACTGACACTTTAATTTTTGCTATTGACAAGGGGTATAGGTTTTTGATATTCTAAAAATAGAAGCATGCAATAATAGCTTGTAAAATGCCTTGGTGTTCCCTCGGAGTATCCGAGACTAAAGCTGTGGAAAAAACCATTTTACAAGACGCTGCTTCTGAATAAAAATCTTAATCAATTTGGTTGAGATTTTTATTTTTATATTTATTTTTCCAATGGTTTCTAAATAATTCCTTGCCTTCGCCTAATAAGTTATTTTTCAAAATTTGGTAACACTTATTGCCAAGGCGCTTATTCTCTAAAAACCAAGCAAGAGCGCCAGCAATCCAATCGGCAATCTGAATATTTGTATTTTGAGCTGAATCAATCATTT
>DAOWKS010000049.1 GCA_030643665.1 bacterium | reverse complement strand
TTAGCTTTGTCTAAAGCTACCAAATGGAAAAAAAAGCTTTTTGGATTTAGATTGGGAAGAGAAATTTTTGACGATGGCCATAAAGGCCATAGTTTTGGCAATGTTTTCATTAGTGGACTGGAATATAATTTGAGAGATTTTAAAAAAGTTTTAGAAATTGTTCACGAATTTTTAGAATTAAAAAATCACCAAGTTCTGCCGGCTACAATTAAACAGTCTCACATAGGAGCAGTTTTGGAAAACGGAGAGATAATATTTGGAGAGGATGAGATAGATGTTCCCAGAAAACATAATCCAAAATTGAAAATTAAAGAAATATTTTTAAGCAAAAAAATTAAGGGCTTTCCGCAAACCTTGAATGCTGTTCAGCAGGCAAATTTGATTACTATCGGTCCCGGGGATTTCTATTCTACAATAGTTCCATTTTTCTTAATTGGGGGAATAGCTAATGCTATTCAAAAATCAAAAGCAAAAAAAGTTTTTATCTGTCCGGCGATGACAAAGTTTGGCGAAACAAACAATTTCTCGGTTTTAGATTTTTCAGAAGAACTTGAAAAATACATCGGTCGTCCTCTTGATTTTGTGATTTACAATAATTTCACTCCTTTAAAAATTAGAGTCAAAAATTACAAAAAAGAACATCAAGAACTTTTAGATTTAGTAAAAATTGACGCCAATTTATCAACCAAGAAATTTATCGGCGAAAATCTTTTACTAAAAAAGGGTCCGATTGAATATGATTCCAAAAAAGTAGTGAACATTTTAATGAAACTTTAAAGCGACAGAAATATTACAAAGATTTACCAGTGAGTAATATGGATTTAATAACAATAGGAAAAAAATGTGTCTTGGAAGCGATGAAAGTTCTGGATAATGCCTCTGCTGAAATAATCCAATTTAAAGGTCCTGCAAAGAATGTCCAGATTAAAGCGGATTTAGCTGCTCAGGAAGCGATAATAAATATTCTGAAAAAAAGTGGTTATGATTTTTTTATTATTTCTGAAGAAGAAAAAGAATTAATAAAAATAGGGTCCAACCCCAAAATTGAGGTTTATATTGACCCTTTGGACGGTTCCAGTTTTTTTATAGTAGGGCATAAACGTTTTTGCTGCACGGCCTTAATGTTTGTTCAAGAAGGAAGGGTCTTAGCATCTTTTGTTGGCGATTTGATAACAAAAGATATTTATCATTGCGATACTCAATTTGCTTATTTTAATGACCGGAAAATCTTTTTCTCAACCAAAAAGAAAGGAGAAAGATATATAGTGGCAACTTATGCTACTAAAGGAAAAAGAATAAAAGAAGAACTACCAAAATTTGCCGAGTTAGCCCAAGAGAAAATATTGCTATTTAATAATTCTGGCCCTTTGGAACAAGCATTTGTTATTACCGGGCAGTTTGACGCTGTGGTGGATTTACTGCCAATAAATCTCTGGGATTATTGCGGAGCCGCTATTGCCCAGAAAGCCGGAGCGATAGTCACCACTCAAGAAGGAAGGCCATTTCAATATAAGAATATTAAACAAACAGGTATTACAGCTCGAAACTCAAAAATACATAAAATGCTTTTAGAAGCATTAAATAAATAATTTTATCAATACAAATCTAATGCAGGCAGTAATTTTAGCCGCTGGTCAGTCATCTCGTTTTTGGCCCTTAAATTCAAGACATAAATCCCTTTTAAAAATAATGGGACGGCCTTTAATTTGGTATACGATTGAAGGTTTAAAGTGGGTAGAAACAAATGATTTAGTAATTATTCAAGGTTCTAAAAAGGATGTAGAAGAGGAACTTAAAAATTATAATTTAGGATTAAATACTCATTATGTTATCCAGGAAACGTCAAAAGGAATGGGAGATGCTGTTTTCCAAGCAAAAGATTTTTTAAAAGAACAATTTTTTGTTTCAAATGCTGAAAGAATTGACGGTGGAAGATACGCAGAATTTTTGTTTGGAAAACAAAAATCATCTGGCGTTAACCTTGTTTTATTCGGAATTCAAACAGATAAACCTTGGCTTTTTGGAATTGTTGATTTGGATGGCGATAAAGTAAAAGATATTATTGAAAAACCAAAAAAAGGAAAAGAACCATCAGATATTAGAGTAATTGGGACATATCTTTTACCTAAAAACTTTTTAGATTATTATAAACGAGTTTCCGAACATCAATATGCTTTTGAAGATGCCCTAAGTTTATATATAAAAGAAAATGATGTTCGCATAGTTATCACACAGATGGAAGTTCCTTCTTTAAAATATCCTTGGGACTTATTCAGAACGAATAAATTACTAATGGATAAATTTTTAAGAACAGAAATTAAAAAATCAGCCCAAATTTCAAAAAACGTTGTAATTGAGGGAAATGTTTATATTGGCGAAAATGTTAGAATTTTTGAAAATGCTGTTATAAAAGGACCTTGCTACATTGGCGATAATTGTGTAATCGGCAATAATTCTTTAATTCGCGAATATACTAATTTAGAAAAAGATGTTTTAATCGGTGCTTTCGCCGAGGTGACAAGATGTATTTTTCAGGAGGATGTCCATACTCATTCCGGATATTTTGGCGATTCAATCTTTGAAAAAGGTTGCCGACTTGGAGCCGGCACAATTACGGCTAATGTAAAAATTAACAGAGGAGAGATAAAATCAGTAGTAAAGGGAGAAAAAATAAATACTGGTTTGAAATCGTTGGGAGTGATTGTTGGCGAAAACACAAAAATAGGAATCCATTGTTCATTAATGCCCGGAATTTTAATCGGTTCAAATTGTATGATTGGTCCAAATTTAGTTGTTTCTGAAAACATTAAAGACAATATAACTTTCAAATAAAGTTTGAAAAAGCAATTGAAAAGATTTAGAAGGTAAAATAAAACAATGAAAATAATTTTTGATTTTGACCATACCTTATTTTCAACAAAAAAACTCTATGAAGCCCTAAAAGAGAGTTTTAGAAAGTTAGGAATTGATGAAAAATTATTTCAAGAGAGCTTTCAAAAATCAAAAGGCAAGGAAAGGGATTATAACGAAGGAGTCGATATATCAGGCAAGGCCTGCTACAAACCGAAAAGGCAGTTTAAGTTAATAATTAAACAAAAACCAGAAATTAAAGAAAGAGATTTAGCAAAAACATTTAAAAGAGTTTTAAGAAATTTACCTCAATTTCTTTACAAAGATACTTCGCCTTTTTTAAAAAAATGGCAAAAGAAGGCAGATTTATATTTACTTTCTTATGGAGAAGAAAATTTTCAAGAATTAAAGATAAAAAATTCCGGAATCCAAAAATATTTTAAGAAAGTAATTATTACCAGAGATATTGAAAAATCAAAACCCTTTCAGAAAATTTTTAAAAATTCAGAAAAAATAATTTTTATTGAAGATAATCCTCAAGCGTTGTCTAATGTAAAACAAAAGTTTAAAAATGTTATAACCATAAGAATAAATAGAAAAGAAGGAAAATACTGGCAAATTCCAGATAATGAAAAAATTGATTTTTCAATAAAAAATTTAAAAGAATTATCCGAAATTTTAAAAAAAGTTCAAAAAAAACCAAAATGTTTGATTTTGTTTTCCGGCGGCTTGGATTCAATTTTAGCGGCAAAAATTTTGATGGAACAAAAGATAAAAACAAAAGGCATAGCTTTTAAGAGTTTTTTCTTTGATGGCTCGGCATCAAAGAAACCGGCTAAAGCAATTCATCTATCTCTCAAAGTTGTTGATTTTTCCAAAGAACATTTAAAAATAGTAAAAAACCCAAAATATGGTTATGGAAAAGCAATGAATCCCTGTATTGATTGTCATATTTTAATGCTGAAAACAGCCAAAAAGATAATGAAAAAAGAAAAATTTGACTTCGTCGCTACTGGCGATGTTTTAGGCGAAAGGCCAATGAGTCAAAATAAAAAAGCATTAGAGTTGATAGAAAATGAAGCCGGATTAGAGGGTTATTTATTACGGCCTTTGTCAGCCAAGTTATTAGAGCCGACTGTTCCGGAAAAATTGGGCTGGGTTGAAAGGGAAAAATTGTTAGATATTTTTGGCCGTTCAAGAAAAAAACAAATTGGTCTGGCTAAAAAATATAAAATAAAAGAATATCCTTCACCGGCAGGCGGTTGTCTTTTAACTGATTTGGAATTTGGCAAGCGGCTTAAGAAATTATTAAAGGTTTTTCCAAACTGCGGCGGTAATGATATTGAATTATTGAAATACGGCAGGCATTTCTGGGAAGATAAAATAAAGATAGTAGTGGGGCGTAGTGAAAAGGAAAACAAAGAAATTAAAAAATTAAAGAGAAAACAAGATATTTTAATTGAAATGAAAAATTATCCCGGACCTTTAACTTTGGTTCGGAATTACAGAAAAACTAAAATTTCCCAAAAAATCATAGAAAAAGCCAAAAAATTAACTCAATATTATTCAATCAAAGCCAGAAAAGAAAAAGATATAGAATTTAAAATCAATGTTAATTAGTAATTCGTAGGAATATGATAATTCTTGCTATTGAAACATCTTGTGATGATACTTGTATTGCGCTTTTGGAAACCAAAGGGCAAAAATTAAAAATTAGAAATAATATTATTTCTTCCCAAGTTAAAATTCACGCTAAATATGGAGGCATTTATCCTTTTTTAGCCAAGAGAGAGCATCAAAAAAACCTGCCCTTAGTGTTTAAAAAAGCTATAAAAGGCATTAATGTTGCGCAAATTGATGCTTCAACAAGTTCAGCATCAATCCTGAACAATAGCCGAAGGATTGACTTAATTGCAGTAACAAAAGGACCGGGATTGGAACCTTGTCTTTGGACAGGTATAAATTTTGCCAAAAAATTAGCAGAGGAAATTAAAAAACCATTGATTCCGGTAAATCATATTGAAGCGCACATACTTGTTAATTTCATTGGCTCAAATTTTCAAAATTTATTTCCGGCAATCTGTCTTGTTGTTAGCGGCGGGCATACTCAATTGATTTTAATGAAAGAAATTGGTAAATACAAAATTTTAGGCGAAACAAGAGATGACGCCGCAGGCGAGTGTTTTGATAAAACAGCCAGAATTTTAGGATTAGGTTATCCCGGCGGCCCGGCTATTGAAAAAATAGTCGCAAAATACCCCGCACCAGAACAAGTTCGGTGCGGGGCAGGCAAAATACATTTACCCAGACCAATGATTTATCAAAAGAATTATGATTTCAGTTTTAGCGGTTTGAAAACAGCTGTTCTATATAATTTCAAAAACCAGCCAAGCAAAAT
>DAOWKS010000003.1 GCA_030643665.1 bacterium | reverse complement strand
TAATGTTTAATATAGAACATTTGCCGTTAGTTGAAGCGCCGCCCGCTTGTTTTATAATAAATGACATTGGATTGCTTTCGGCTAATAATCTTAATTTTCCGTTTGGCTTGTCATTAAGCGCAGGATAAGCAAAAATCCCGCCATAATGAAGAATCTGATTAAAATCCCCGACAAACGCGCCTCCATATCTTAATTTATAACCTTGTGTTTCTAATTCTTCAACATATTTTCTAAACCAGGGAAGCCAATCTTTTCGCAGTCCTCCAATACTGTATAACTTGCCTGTTTTTGGAAGTTTTATATTTTTTTCTTTAAGCGCAAATCCTTTTTTGGTATGTAGAAATTCATTAACTCCATTTTTTGTTGCGTAAACTAAAGTCATTACCGGACCGTATAAAACATACAACGCTCCAATTTGCTCTTTTCCTTTAGTCGGAAGATTTTTTTTATATATGCCAAAAATTGTGCCAATTAGATTATTACTTTCAATATTTGAAGAACCGTCTAACGGATCCAGAGTAACACTGAATAATGCTTGAGAATTAAGTTTAATAACGTCTTCCTGTTCTTCTGATACCATTTCTCTCACTAATCCTGATTTACCCAATTCCTTAATGATAAATTTATCCGCCCATTTATCTATAACTAATTGCATTTCGCCAAATACATTTTTTGTTTCCGTTTTGCCTCGCCTGTATGGAAGTTCTTGGCTTATTCTTTCTGCAAGAGCAGCTATTTTTACAATCAAATCTAATAGTTCTTTATCATTTTTTTTCACATATTCTTTTAATGTAAGTATTTTTTTCATCTTTTTGATAGTTTTAGAATTGTTTTGATAATAGTGTCTGGATTTAGAGAAATACTTTCTATTCCTTCTTTAACTAAAAATTCAGCAAATTTCGGATATGTACTCGGAGCCTCGCCGCAAATTCCGCAGTATTTTTTCTTTTGTTGGCAAAGGGCAATTACTTTTGAGAGCATCTTTTTTATGGTTGGGTCTCTCTCATCAGTAATATAAGCAATTTTAGCGTTGTCCCTGTCTATTCCCAAAGATAATTGAGTTAGGTCGTTGGAGCCAATACTCATTCCGTCAAAAATCTCTAAAAACTCTTTTGCTAAAATAACATTAGATGGGATTTCGCACATTACAATAACTTTTAACCCCTGCTTGCCTTTTTCTAATCCAAATCGTTTCATTAATTTAATCACTGCTTTTCCTTCCCCTATTGTTCGGCAAAAAGGAATCATTACAGTAATATTTTTTAATCCAAAATTCCTCTGGCTTTTTTAATTGCTCGGCATTCCATTTCAAATGCCGGTTGAAACTCTTTATCTAAATAACGGCAGGCGCCTCTGAATCCAAGCATTGGATTTGCTTCCTCGCCTTCAAACATTTCGCCGCCAATTAAATTTTTATATTCATTGGTCTTAAAATCAGAAAGCCGGACAATTACTTCTTTAGGATAAAAAGCCGCGGCAATAAAAGCAACACCTTCAGCCAATTTATCAACAAAATACTGTTTTTTATCTTTATAACTCTGGGTAATCCCTTCAATCTTTTTCTTTAATTTCTTGTCTTTTAATTTTTTATAGTGATAAAGGGCCAATGGATGAATTCTAATTTTTTCAGCAATAATAAATTCTTCTCTGGCCAGTCCTACTCCGTCATTTGGCAAAAACGATGTTTTAAAAGCAATGTCCGGAGCACCGATATTGAGCATAACTTTTGTCTTTAATTTCGGTATTTTCTTCAAGTTGTATCTTTTAACTTTGAAAGGAATTTTACCGGCAAAAATCCGTCCCTGCAATCCTTGGCTGCAGTCAGCAGTTACTTCATTATCTGTTTTTAAAACTTTAGTGCCTTTCAGAGTGCCGACAATACAAGGAATGCCCAATTCTCTGGAAACAATTGCCGCGTGGCAGACCTTAGAACCTTCGTCAGTAATAACAGCCGAAGCAAGCCGGATAATTGGAACCCAATCAGGGTCGGTCATTTTTGTTACTAAAACTTCTCCTTTTTTAAATTCGGAAATTTTAGAAGCATTTTTAATAATATGAACCTTGCCTTGGCCAATTTTACCGCCAATAGCAATTCCTTTCAAAATTGGCTTTTTATTTGTTTTGAGTTTATATTCTTCGTAAAAAGTTTTTGTCTTTGGCGTAAAAACCGTTTCCGGCCTTGATTGAACAATAAATAACTGTCCTGTTTTTCCATCTTTTGCCCACTCAATATCCTGAGGCATTTGATAATGTTCCTCAATTTGGCAAGCCCATTTAGACAAGGTTAAAACCTCGTTATCAGTTAAAGAAAATTTCATCTGCTGGTTTTTAGGAATTAAAACTTCTCTTAATTCTCCTGCTTTAGCGTAAATATATTTTTTGTTTTTTCTTCCTAAATTTTTAGAAATTATCGGTTTGTAGGACTTGCCCTGAGGAGCGTAGCGACAAAGGGTTGGTTTGAAAACATAAAATTCATCAGGAGTAATCTTTCCTTTAACAAGCATTTCGCCTATGCCGAAAATAGAATTGATTAAAACAACATTTGGAAATCCGGTTTCAGTGTCTAAAGTGAAGATTACTCCGGATGATGCTAAATCTGACCTAACCATTTTTTGGACTCCTACTGATAAAGCAATTTTTAAGTGGTTAAATCCTTTTTCTTCGCGGTAAGAAATTGCCCGGTTAGTAAATAAAGAAGCAATACATTTTTTTATTGCCTTCAGTAAATTTTCTTCGCCAAAAATATTCAAATATGTTTCCATTTGTCCCGCAAAACTGGCAGTAGCCATATCTTCTGCCGTGGCCGAACTTCTAACTGCAACATCAACATTTTTTTGATTATATTTTCCAGATAATTTTTTGTAATCTTTTAAAATTTCTTTCTTCAAATCTTCTGGAAAAACACCTTTTAAAATCAATTGCCGAGCCATCTTCCCGGTTTCTTGAAGCGATTTTATACTTTCTGGATTAAATTTAGTAAAAATTTCCTTTAACTTTTTATCAATTTTGTTTTCTTTCAAAAAATACCAGTAAGCATTTGAGGTTAAAACAAATCCATCAGGTATGTTAATTCCCTTTTTGGTTAATTGCGAGAACATTTCACCTAAAGAGGCATTTTTTCCTCCAACCAAAGCAACATCATTTTTAGAAATTTCTCTATACCAAAGAATATGTTTTTCTGATTTTTTCATATAATTAGAACCTTCATTGCCCGGACGGCTCTTTTTAAATCAGGATAATTTGGGATTTTATTTTTTTCCAAAATTTCTATCCCTTTTTTAGTAATTTTTCCGCCTAAAAAAGCGCAAATTATGGGTTTTTTAGGCCATTTTTTCTTGGCTCTGCCAATTATTTTAGCATTTTTTTCTACTTCGGTCATTATTTGCAGGGTTTGGATTACAATTAAACCGTAAATATCTTTTTGAGATAACAATGCTTCAATTCCAATTTTATATCTAACAGATAAGGCATCGCCTATTATGTCTAAAGGATTTCTTTTAGAACAAGCAAAATGCATTTTTTTTGATTTTGCTAATTTTTTTAGGGTTGCTTTATTTAATTTTGCCAATTTAATTCCTAATTCGTCGCAATAATCAGCTGTTAAGACGCCGCAGCCGCCGCCATTGGTTATAATACCTATATTATTCTTGCATTTTGGCTGCCAAGCCAAACTTTTGGCAGTGTCAAAAAGTTGTTCAACTGTTTCAACTTGAATTATACCTATTTGTTTGAAAGCAGCCGAATAAATTTCATAATTTCCGGCTAAAGAGGCGGTGTGAGTGCTCACCGCCGCGGCGCCTCTTTTGCTTCGGCCTGCTTTTATTATTATAATTGGTTTTGATTTCACAACTTCTTTGGCGATTTTCATAAATTTTTTCCCATTTTTCAAACCTTCAAGATAAACAGCAATCACTTTTGTTTCTTTGTCTTGTTTTAGCCACCAAAGAAAGTCAGACAATTCTAAATCTGCTTCATTACCGTAAGAAATTAAGGTAGAAAAACCATAATTTTCCAAAAGCGACTTGTCAATTATTGAGTTAATTAAAGCGCCTGATTGGGATACAACGGCAATTTTTCCAGTTGCCGGAGTTGCCGGAGCAAAGGAAGCGTTTAGATTTATCCAAGGTCTGATAATACCCAAAACATTGGGGCCTATTAACGGAATTTTTGCTTGTCTTACCATTTTCGTAATTTTCTTCTGGAGAATTTGCCCTTTTTCTCCTCGTTCGGCAAAGCCCGAAGAAATTATTATGAGACCGCCAATTTTTTTCTCACAGCATTCTTTAACAACTTTTAACGTTATCGGCGCCGGTACGGCAATTATTGCCAAGTCAATCGTCTCATTAATTGATTTTATGCCGGGTAAACACTTAATTCCAAAAACTTGTTTTTTATTAGGATTGACAGCAAAAATTTTTCTTTTTGTTTTACCGTTTAAAACATTTTTCATTAATCCCCAACCAACTGATTTTGGCTCGGATTTAGCGCCAAGCACGGCAATTGATTTCGGATTAAAGATTCTTTCTAAGTTTCTCATACAACAATTTTAGCATCTACAACTAATGCCTTTTTTTCATTAACAATTACTGGATTTAAGTCAATTTCTTTAATTTTTTTTTGTTTTTGGGCAAGTTTTGAAAGATTAACAATGATTTCAATAATTTGTTTAATGTTGACTAAAACAGGATATCCCTTTATTTCCTTGACCATTTTTTCAGCTTGTTTTTTGGAAACAGGGCAAATTCTGAAAGAGATATCTTTTAAAACTTCAACAAAAATTCCGCCCAAGCCAAACATTAAAACCATACCAAGCTGCGGGTCTTTTTTTATACCCAAAATCACTTCCCTGCCCGAGAGCATTTTTTGAATTAAAATTCCTTCAGTTTCTTTTAGTTTTGACAAATCATCCCAAGCTTTTTTCAATTCTTTTTCATTTTTTATTTCGGTTTTCACTCCGTTAATTTTTGTTTTGTGTACAATTTTAAGAGGAGCAATTTTCAAAACCAAAGGATAGCCGATTTTTTCAGCTATTTTAATTGCCTGTTCTTTTGATTTGCTTATTTCTGTCTGGCAAAGCGGAATTTTGTATTTCTGCAAGAGTTTTTTTGTTTCTTGAAAATTTAACAAAGCCATATTAATTCATCTTACCAAAATTTAAACAAATTAAAAAGCGAACTTGACAAGATTGATAATTTTATGTTATGCTTTAAAATAGTTCTTTACAGAAAATAAAAAGAAAGAAAGGGAAACTCGGATAACTTAATTTGTCTATTAAAAAATAATTAACAGATAGATTAGGTTGTCTGAGTAAAGTATGACTTGGACATCCTGAACAGTCAGATAGAATAAAAAATTGGGAGGTGTAAAAGAAAAAAAATGAAAGCAATAAAAGTGGCGATAGTGGTTAGTGTGATAGTAGTTATTCTTGCAGCAGTGTTTTTGTATATTTCCTTTATTTCAGAGCCACCAATTGTAATAAATGCAATGGCAAATCCCCACATAATCCCGGATGATACTGACGGAGTTCCACTCTGGGGAGAAACATCTACACTGTATATAACAGTGACGGATAATAGCGATATTTCAAGCGTTACGATAAACCTCTCCTCAATAGGCGGACTGAAAAACCAGCCCATGAGGAACATCGAGAGCAATATTTGGTCTGTAACGACAAATGCGTCAGCAGGAATCGCGAGATGGAATGGAACAATGAACGATTATGTACCACATCAACTGCTGGTGAACGCAACAGATGAACATGGAAATTCGAATACTTCAGTGAGTATAAAATTGACGGTGTTGAAGAACGGGGACGTGAATTGGAATGGCGAAGTTAATCTTTGTGATGCAGTTTATCTTGCAAACTACGTAAGAAATGTGCCGGGGTACGCAGTTCTAGAGTGCATCAGTGACGTGACGGGGGATGGCACAGTAGATTTCCAAAATGATTTCTTGTACCTAGCGAGACACGTACTAGGAGTTCCGGGATATGAGATACTACACTAAATTCTACTCTAGAACTGACAACCAAAAAATCCTTTCTTTTTTTCTTTTTTCAGTTCATAAAGAAATTTGTGGCTTGAAAAAATTCAAAAACTCCCGATTTATGGGAGTTTTTGAAATGGAAAATAATTTTAATTAAATTTATATTATAATTTCCTTCCGACATACTCGGCGAACTCGGCCAAACGGCAGGCGTATCCATATTCGTTGTCATACCAGGCAACAACTTTCACCAGATTGTCTTGGACCATAGTTAAATAAGCGTCAACAATAGCTGAAAAAGAATTCCCTTTGTAGTCGGAAGAAACCAAAAGCGCGTCTTCAATTCCCAAAATTCCTTTGAAATTTTCTTGCCCTGAGGCCTTTTTAAAAGTATAATTTACTTCTTCAGCAGATGTTTTCTTTTTAACTTGGCAAATTAAATCTATAACTGAAACAACAGGCAGCGGCACTCTCATTGCTATGCCGTCTAATTTTCCTTCAAGTTCAGGCATTACTTTTCCGATTGCTTTTGTGGCTCCGGTAGTAGTTGGAATGATATTTACGGCTGCGGCGCGGGCTCGACGCAAATCTTTATGGGGTAAATCCAGAAGCCGCTGGTCATTGGTATAACTGTGGATGGTGGTCATAAATCCCTGAATGATTTTAAAATTGTCCTGCAATATTTTAACCACCGGCGCCAAACAATTAGTTGTGCAGGAACCCATATCCATAATTTCATCTTTTTTAGCGTCAAACTTTTCCTCGTTTACTCCCAAGATAAAAGAAGGGATTGACATTGTTTTTGACGGAGCGGAAATTATTACTTTTTTTGCCCCGGCCGCAATATGTTTTTTTGCGCCTTCATAATCCCTGAAAATACCGGTACACTCCAAGACAATGTCAATTCCCATTTTTTTCCAAGGCAGATTAGCCGGGTCTTTCTCGGCAAAAATTTTTATTTCTTTTTTGTTTATCAAAAGCGAATTTTCAGCAGATTGAACAGTTTTTTTATAAATTCCATACAAAGAATCATATTTCAACAGATGAGCCAGGGTTTTAGGGTTGGTCAAATCATTAATTGCCGCAATTTCTAAATTATGGTGATTATCTAAAATCCTTTTCAAAGTTGGCCGGCCTATTCTGCCAAAACCATTTATAGCAACTTTAATCATAATTATTCTTTAATGTTAAGTAATTTACAGATTTTTTCTTTGTCAAAGCCAGTTATAATTTCTTTGTCAATTTCCACAACCGGCACGTGCATTTGGCCTGATTTTGCGAGCATTTCTTCTTTGGCTTTTTCATCTTGGGAAACATCAATCTCTTTAAATTTAATATTATGCTCTTTAAAAAATTCTTTAAGAGTAGAACAGTAGGGACAGGCGGGAGTTAGATAAATTTTAATCATAGAGAGCAGCCGGATAATTCGGCTAATTTTTCAAGAGATTGAAGCCCTAATACTCTTTCTTTATCCGGAAAATCCCAAGAAGGAACCGGTCCGATTTCCGCTTCTTCGCAGAGATATTTTGTTTTTTCATCCGTGCAATCAATATAAGGCAAATAGCTTGCCGCGTCTCCAAACATTTCTTTTTGTTTTTTGCAATAACCGCATCCGGAAGTTCCGTAAAGTTTGGCTCCTTTTTCAGATAAACATTTGGCTAAATTTTCTAATGTTTCTGAAGAGTATTCTTTTTCTTCGGATTGTTTCGGTTCTTCTTTAGAAATTTTTTGTTCTAAATCAACAGGCGGCTCAGGAAATAAAAGTTTTCCGTTTTTAGTCACATAGGAATCATATTCCTGCTCTGCGATTCCGAGATGAAATTTATACAGCCCGTTTTCTTCCATAACACTTATCAGGGAAGCAGTTGTTCCCTGCAGCATATTTTCATTAATGTAATCTATTGCTTTTTCAGCCGCTTCTTGGGCAGTTAAGACAGGTTCTTTTTCTGCTTGTTTTTTTTCATTTAAGTAAGCAAAAACCCCGGCGTATATTACTCCGGCAGCCACAAGGATAGCAATTAATGCCAAAATTTTGATAGATTTAAATATATTAAACATTTTTTAATTTTATCACGACTTTAAAAATTTAGCAATGGCTTTTTCCAAAGTTCTTTTAACTAAACAAGCGCAATGAATTTTTGATTGAGGCAGTCCTCCTAAATGTTTTATTATTTCTTCTATTTCTATTTTTAAAGCTTCGGTGAGCTGTTTTTCTTTTATCATTTCACATAGAGCCGAACCAGAGGCAAAAGCTCCGACGCATCCGGTGGCTTGGAATTTCGCTTTCTTTATTATCCCCTGCTTAATAACCAAATAAATCTCTATTGTATCACCGCAAGGGCCGGTAAAAGAAAGAAAAACACTGGGATTTTTGAGCCCGCCGACATTTACTTTTTTAATAAAGTATTCTCTGGTTTTTTTTGAATAACCTGATTTTTTTAACAATTCAATTATTTTTTCCATAAGAATAAAATTACTAGCCGGCCAACCAGCCGCCGTCAATTACCACGGTAGAACCGGTAATATAAGAGGATTCATCCGAAGCCAAAAACAAAACTAAATTGGAAACCTCTTGCGGCTTACCTACTCGACTTAATGGTATTTTAGTCAATATTGCCTCCATTGTTTTAGGATCGCTTTTTACCGGGTCAATCATTGGTGTGTCAATCGCTCCGGGAGCAACAGCATTAACTCTAATACCAAAAGGAGCCAGCTCTAAAGCTAACGCTTCGGTCATTCCAACAATGCCGCCTTTGCTGGCGCAGTAATGTACCATGTTAAAAAATCCAACTCCGACTTGACCCATAGCAATAGAAGCAATATTTACAATGACCCCTTTTTTTTGCTTTGCCATTTGCTTGGCTACTGATTGGGCGCAGAGGAAGTATCCTTTGAGATTTATATTCAAAGTTTTATCCCATTCTTGTTCGGTTAGTTCCAAAAACGGCTTAAACTGGCAGATACCGGCATTATTGATTAAAATATCTATTTTACTAAAATTCTCAATTGTCTTTTTTACCATTTCCTCCACCTCTTGTTTTTTGCTTACATCGCATTTTATAGCAATTGCCTTCCCGCCTTGCTTTTTAATTTCGTCAATCACTTGCTTGCAGTCCTCTTGTGAAATATCTGAAACCACTACTTTTGCTCCGGCTTTTGCCAAAGTTAAGGCATGGGACTTGCCCATTCCCCTCCTGGCACCGGTAACAATAGCTACTTTGTTTTTCAAATCCATAAAATTATTAATAATTAATCATTAATTCAGCGACTTTTGTTTTTCAAAATGGCTTTGACTAAGATTTCTTTTTCCACAAGATTAGAAAATCTTAAAATTTCTTTTCCTTGTTTATTTAAAAATATAAAGCTCGGCACAGCAAGAATTTTATATTTATTCATTATTTCAGGTTTCTTGTTAAGGCTAATATACTCGGTTTCTAACCAAGGATATTCTTTCTCAATTTTTTTCCAGCGCGGTCCCATTATTTTGCAGTCAGGACACCATTTGGCTCCAATTTTTAATATTTTCATAAAATATTACTTTATTAAGGTTAACAAATCTGGATTGACTAATAAAATTATTCCCAAAGCAATCATAATTAAACCACTAATGAGTTTTATAATTTGCATTTGTTGCTTAGAAATTTGTTTCCCTTTAAAAAACCAGCCAAACAATAATATTATAATTGATAGAGGAATAATGTAAATAAGATTGTAGAATAATAAATAAAAATAATAGCTCGCGCTTTGACTAAGAACTTGTCCGGCTAAAATACCGGTATAGATTATTGGCCAGCCAGCGGTGCAGGGCAATTCAATCAGCGAGGCAAAGCCGGCTAAGATAATGGAAGCCCCTATTAGAGCCGGCAAAGAACCATATTTTATAACATTTTTTACCTTGTCAATTTTTTTAAGCAAAGCCGGTTTATTTCGGGATTGAATCATTAAAGTTGGTCCTTTGCGAAAAGCAAACATTTCTTTGCAATTAATAAGACCGGCAATTATGGCAATAACGGCAATGGTAATTCTTATCGGGTCAATAAAACCGATAAAACGAAAAACATTAAGCCAAGCCGCCATAAAGAGAAAATAAGTAATAAAAATTACCGTAACAAAAGTAAAACCAACTACAAAAATTCTTTTCCTGTTTTCAGAAACAGAAATAAGTAAAATTAATAAAAAACTCAAAACCCAGATGGTGCAGGGATTAAAACCGTCTATAAGCGCAATAATAGAAGTAAATAAGGGTAAAGGCAAAAATAAACCTAATTCTTGAAAAAAGTTAGAGGTATTTTCAGAGGAAGGTTTGGTTTTTTCCAGCAATTCCAAAACATAGTTTTCAATTTCTGCTCCGGTTGTCTGCTCGTTTCTATAACCCAAAAAATATCGTTCTTTGATAAAAGTTATTGGCACAAGACCCTGCGATTGTTCAGGAACTTGATAATCTTCATACATTTTTTTTAACAACTGCACATTTTCTTTTTCAGCCAGCCCTAATTTATTTATCTTGACATTTTCATATTTCTTTTCTATTTTTTCCAAGAATATTTTTTCTTGGGCGCAGCGCGGACAAACAGCGCCGTAGAAAAAATTAATTTCAACTTTT
This sequence comes from bacterium, assembly GCA_030643665.1. Lineage (GTDB taxonomy): Bacteria > Patescibacteriota > Minisyncoccia > Minisyncoccales > JAGMAB01 > JAGMAB01. Next base: position 9,512 of record DAOWKS010000003.1, on the reverse strand, counting down.
GGATTTTTAATCGGTTCTTCGGCAAAAACAAAGTAAGAACCTACCTCGCTCTGCTCGGCAGAACCTTGCTGCCCTTCGCAGTTAGAAAAAAAACCGCTTATTAAAACAGCAAATAAAAAACATTTTATTATTTTCCTACTAGGCATATTCTAAAATTAAAGTATGTTTTTCTTTTTTAATCTTAATGATTTATCAAACTGGTATTCTGTTAATCCTCCGTAATCTATTTCAAGATTAACAATGTCTTGGTCAGATATTTTTTCAATATATTTTATTATTGCCCGCAAACTATTGTGGCTAGCCACCAATAAAACATTTTTTTCTTGTTTTAAATCTTTTTCAATATATCGGCGATAAAAAGGAACTGCTCGCCTGTAAACTTCATCTAAACCTTCTCCCCCGCCCGGCGGATCATTATTAAAACCTCTGCGCCACAATTGAACTTTTTTTAGACCATATTTTTTAATAGTTTTCTGCTTATTCAAGCCCTGCAGTTTTCCATAATATCTTTCATTTAAGTTTTCTGAGATATAAACAGGTAAATAGTTTTTGTGTATTTCTATAAAATTTCCCCATTTTTTCATTTTTCCTTTATCAAGATGGATAAAAATCGGGTATTTGTGAGCAACATAATCCAAGATTCTTACTAAGGTGTTTTGGTTTCTAAGCAAAGGAGAAGAATAAGCAATGTCAATTTTATTTTTAAATACTTTTTTTGCAATTCCCTTGGCTTTTTTAATACCCTCTTTACATAATGGCATATCAACCCAGCCGGAAAATCTGTTCTCCAGATTCCATTGTGATTTAAGATGTCTTAATAAAATTAATTTTGGCATATTATTAATTCTTCTTCAATTCTTAATAAGCGGTTGTATTTTGCCACGCGTTCGCCGCGGGCAGGCGCGCCGGCTTTTATAAAATCAGCGCCGATTCCTACGCTGAAATCAGCAATAAAATCATCGTTTGTTTCAGCGGAGCGGTGTGAAACCATTACTTTCCAGCCAAAAGATTTTGCCAGTTTGGCTGCTCTTATTGCTTCGGTTACTGTGCCGATTTGATTTGGTTTTATTATTATTCCATTACAGGCATTTCTCTCTTTTGCTTGTTTTATTCTTTCTAAGTTTGTAACAGTTAAATCATCTCCGATTACCGAAATCAATTCTTGATTAGTAATTTCTTTGAAACCCGGCCAGTCATCCTCGGCAAAAGGATCTTCAATAGCTATAATCGGGTACTTTTTAATTAAATTAGAATAATATTTCAGTAATTCCTTAGCGCTGAAAACGCCAAAAACTGTTTTGTATTTTTTGTTTTGAAAAAATTGAGAAGCAGCCACATCCAAAATAATTTTCACTTTGTGTTCATAGCCGGTTTGTTTTACTGCTTTCATAATTAAATTCAAGGCATCTTCAGGAGATTTTATTGGCGGCGCAAATCCGCCTTCATCACCAACATTAATAGCTGAATCTCCATACTTTTTTTTAAGCACTTGTTTTAATTGATGATAGATTTCACAACCTATTTGCAGGGCTTTAGAAAAAGGTTTGATTTGAGGAACAATCATAAATTCCTGAAAATCTAAATCATTGCCGGCATGAACTCCGCCATTAATAACATTGAAACAAGGAAATGGTATAAATAAAGGAGAATAATTTTTTGTCAATTGAGCAATATGTTTAAACAAAGAGACCTTTTTTGCTGCTGCTCTTGCGCGGCAGAATGCCATAGACACGCCTAAAATAGCATTAGCGCCTAAACGCGATTTATTTTTGGTATTGTCTAATTTAAGCATTAATTCGTCTATTTCTTTCTGACAGGTTATATCCTTGTTTTTTATCTTCGGGGCAATAATCTTCTCTATGTTTTTAACTGCCTTATTAGCTTTTAATTCTTTGGCTGCATATTTTCCTCGCGAGGCGCCGCAAGGAACTGAAGCAAAAAACTTGCCTAAATCAGTAGATAGTTCCACCTCAATCGTGTGGTTTCCTCTTGAATCCAAAATTTCTCTGGCTTGAATTTTTTTAATCTTCATTTTTATCTTTTTTTTCTAAAAATTCGGAGAAACTTCCATACTTGGTAGTATTAGAGTTTCTCCTGTAAATATTTATTGACAAATATAGATGCTTTTGCTCCTTCGCCTGCGGCTATGACTATTTGTTTTCCTTTTTCATCGGTGACGTCGCCGGCAGCAAAAAGACCGCTTGTTTTGGTTTGGCAGTTTAAAGGATTAATTTTAATTTCATTTTGTTCATTAAAATCAACTAAATCCTTAACAAAAGATGTCGCTGGCTGGCTTCCGATTTCAACAAAAACTCCTTCCAAGGAAAGTTCAATGTTTTTTTTGGTTTTTCTGTCTTGGAAAACTATTGAATCAATAAATTTTTTGCCTTTAATTTTCTTCAGCATAGCCGAAGTGAGCACTTCAATTTTTTTTGCTTTTCTAACTTTTTTTTGGTTTATTTCATCTGCGTTTACTGTCGCGTTATATTCCAAAATGTAAATTTTTTTAGCAATTTTATTTAAAAACAAAGCGGCCTCAAAACCGCCATTGCCGCCGCCAATTACAGCCACCCTTTTATTAAAAAATAAAGGACCGTCGCATTGGACGCAATAACTGATTCCTTTGCCAATAAATTTTTTCTCTCCTGAAACCCCTAATGTTCGCGGGTCGGCGCCCGAGGCAATAATAACGGTCTTGCTTTGAAATTGTTTTTTTTTGCCGGTCCAAATTAAGAATTTTGCTTCGCCAGAACTTGAACCGAGCTTTTTAATTTTTCTTACAGAATCCTTTTCAATATCAATCTTTTGTTTTTTTAAGTGTCGTTCAAATCTTTTAATTAATTTTGTTCCGGAAATTTCCTCAAAACCAGGATAATTTTCAATAGCTACCGCTTTTCTGACTAATTGTCCGCCGAAACTTTTAGTGATTAGAAGCGTGTTTAAATTTTGTCTGGAGGCATAAATTCCGGCTGTAATTCCAGCCGGTCCGCCGCCAACAATAATTAAATCGTACATAATATTATTCGTGGGATTTGTTTTTTCTCCGTAAAAAAGTTGGTGTTTCCCAGATTTTTTCCTGTTCAAGCATTTTTTTCTCGGTTTCCTCAACCTCTTTTTTTATTTGAAGAGCGTTTTTTCTAACTTTTTCAGAATTTTTTTCTTCTGAATAAAAGGGAGTTGTTGGTATTGAGCTTGCCGAAGCATCAATAACTTTTGGAAGAAGATTTTTTTGGGTTTTAGTTGGTTTAATTGGTTCGGTTGGTTTACTTTGTTTGCTTGGTTTAGTTAATTTGGTTGACTTGATGGGTTTAGTTGGTTTAGAAACTTTTACCTTGTCCCGCTGACGGGATTCCGCTGAAAGCGGAACGAAGGCGGGTTTTTCTTTTTTTTTCCTTTTTTTTACCCTGTTAAATTGCTTCGCACCAGCTTCGCTGGATTTAACAGGGTGAACTCTTTTTTTCTTTGGCAAGGTTTTGTCTGGCGCAGCAGGTTTTTTTAATGAAAGACGCTGGGAAGGAATGCCGGTGGCCAACAAAGTTGTTTTAATAATATTGGATTTTTTATTATGGGAAACTCCAAAAATAATTTTTGCCTCTTTATTCAAAAGCGCAGAAATGGTTTTTGATATTTTGTTGACTTCAGAAAGTCCAAGATCTTTCGGACCTGAAATGTTTAATAAAATCCCTTTGGCTCCTTTAATGCTGTAAGGATACAGAGGAGAATTCAATACTTTTTCAACCGCTTCTTTGGCCGTGTCTCTTTTTTTCTGGATTTCAATCGTATTTAAATAAGCCAATTTTCCCTGTCCCTGAAGAATTGTTCTTAAATCGGCAAAGTCAATATTGATTAGACCGGGTTCGTAAATTGTTTCAATTAAACCTCCTAAACTTTCAGCTAAACTTTTATTTATGGCTGAAAGAGCCATTTTTAAAGGAGTTTTTTCATCAATAATTCTGAAAATTCTTTCATTAGGAATAACTGAAAAAGCGTTTAATTGATACTTTAGTTTTTCCAAGCTGATTTTAGCGATTTCTATTTTCTTTTCTCCTTCAAATTCAAATGGCAAAGTAAAAATACCCAAGCAGAGATTGCCCAGATCTTTACAGATTTTAGCAAAAACAGGAGCCGCGCCAGAGCCGGTTCCTCCTCCTAAAGCAACGACCAAAATTACTAAATCCTGGCCTTCTAACATTTTTTTTATCCGAGCTTTTTCATCTTGGGCAGCTGCCATTCCTAATTCCGTATTCATTCCTGTTCCCAGTCCTTGAGTAAGATTTAAACCAAACTGAAAATGGACAGCCCGCCTGCTTGATGATTTTAGCGCCTGAAGGTCGGTGTTAGCCACCACAAAACTGGCCTTTTTCATCCGCGAGGCAATTTCCGAGACAATTGAATTTCCGCCGCCGCCAATGCCGATTACCTTGATTTTGGTTTTTTTAACTTTGTCCGTTTCTGCCTTTGTTTTAATTATTTTAGTCCTTTTAATTGTTTTGCCCTTTTTAATTGTTTTTTTAGGTTTTTTTGGCATTAATTAAGTTTACCTTGTTAGAAATCCAAGGTCAACACTTTATTAAATTTCTTAAATCATAAATCCTTAAAAAATAATACATATTCTTTATCTTTCTTAAATCCCAAGTTTTTGTAAAATTTTAATGTTTTTTTATTAAATTTAGGTGAAAATAAATTCACTAATTTAATTTTTCTTTTTTTGCATTGGTTTAAATAATAGTTTATTAATTTTGTACCAATTCCTATCGTTCTATATTTTGAATCAACAACAAGATAAGTTAATACAGAAATTTTAGTAATGTCATATACTTCGGCAAGGAGAAAACCAATAATGTTTTTATCAATTTTTGCTATTAAAACAATTCCATATTGTATTACGGTTTGAAAATATTTCAGACCCAATGTTCTTCCTTCGGGCATCGCTACCTCTCTTGTATTTCTTGCCATTTTTTCGATAGTTTTCGCATTTTTAACTAATGCATTTTTAATTATTACATGGGTTGCGTTTTTTTTCTTTACATATCTTCTTTTTTGAGAAATTTTTAGAGAGATTGGCATAATGATTTTATGTTTTAATTCATTCCAATATTCTCAAGAATATTGGAATAGTTTCTTTTCTAAATCAGTAATTAAATCTATTCTACAATTTCTATTGCTTCTGATTTTGAAACTCGTGGAGGAGCCAAAGGTTCTTCTCCTGGAAAACCAACCGAGACAAGAGCAATTGGTATTAAATTTTCCGGCAAATTCAAAATTTTTGAAATCTCTTTTTCCTTAAAAGCACCAATCCAACAAGTTCCTAATCCTTGTTCGTGAGTCAAAAGAAGCATATTTTGAATTGAAGCCGCTACATCACAAATAGAATAAAGATTTTTACCACGTTCTCCATATCTTTTTTCAATTTTGTTGTCAGTACAGCCGACAATTACTAAAGGCGCTTGAGCAATAAAATCTTGAAAGAGAGCAGCTTTAGCTAATTCTTTTTTTATTTCTTGATTAAAAACAAAATAAAATTTTCTGGACTGTAAATTCCCAGCCGAAGGGGCCCAAATTAAGGCCTCGGCTAATTTATCAATAACTTCTTCGGGAATTTTTTTGTCTTCAAACTTCCGAATACTTCTTCGATTTTTAATAATATCCAAAAGATTCATATAAATTTAACTATCACCTTTCGCTTTTTTGGTCCGTCAAATTCAGCTAAGAAAATCTGTTGCCAAGCGCCTCTGATTATATTACCATTTTCAACAGGCACGACTTTTCCCTGACCAACTAAACCGGAAAGAATATGGGAATCAGCGTTGTTGTCAATTCTATTATGCATAAAATCAAATCCAGCCACCATTTTTTTGAAAACTTTTAACCAGTCCTGTTTCAAACCGGTTTCATTTTCAATTAATAAAACAGCTGCTGTTGAATGAGGAACAAAAACCAAAGCCAAGCCGGTTTTAATATTGCTTTGTTTGACTATTTCTTCTACCTTGTCAGTAATATCAATCAACTCATATCTGTCTTTGGTTGGAATTTCAAATTCCTTAAACATATTTTTTCCTTTGTTTTCAATTATTTGATTTACGAAGTCAATAAAATTTCAAAAATCTTGTTTCTTTGTTTAAATCCTTTAACTAATCTTATTCTTGATTCTGGAATTTTAAAGTATAAAGATAGAACTTTCTTTACTTCCCTGTTCGCCTGCCCTTTTATCGGTTTTGCCTTTACTTTCATTTCAAAACTATTTTCTACCTTTTTAATTATTTCTTGTTTTTTTGAGTTTGGAAAAACTTTAACTTTAATTAACATCAATTTTATTCATTGATTTTTTCTAAAAGTAGAACAGGATACCCCTTTTTAATATGGTTTTCTTGCCAATTTTTAACGCCAAGTTTAGCTAAAAAATCCATACATCCTTTTTTCGCCTTTTCTGTATTTTCAAAATCCCCTTTTGCTTCCACTTCAATAAAATTTCCCAAACCTTTAACATTGTCCAAGCAAACTTCAAAATCTCCACAATCCCAGTATTCTCTTTGTTTATTAACTGTTATCACTTTTTTAAAATCTAAAAATTCTAAAATTTTTCTGAACTCCTCGGGTTGAGAAATTTCTGTTTCATATTCATTGGCGCATTCCTGCTCGCCGTCAGATTTTTTATTTATGGACTTATCGTATTCAAAAACTATTTTATCAGGATTAGTTCTTATTCTTAACCATTCTACCGGATGGGGTTTATTGGCAAAAAAATCCCTATGGCAGGGAATATAATATTCGTCAATTTGTTTTATTGACTTTACTAATTTGCCGGCATCAAGCAAATTCTTTTTTACTTTTTCAAAATCATCTATTTTAACTTTTATTTCCACTTCCACATTCATATTTCAATTCTACTTTTTTTCCAATGGTTTTCAATCTATCGACTTACGAAGTCAATAGAATTTCAATTAACATATAGATTTATATCCTCCTAAAATACCTTTTTTAGAAAGCACAATCTGCCATAATTGATTTCTTCTTGCCCGAAACGATCCGGCGCAAGACAACAGATAATATTTCCACATTCTATAAAATCTTTCGTTATATTCTGATTTTATTTTATTCCAATTGTTATTAAAATTTTCATACCAGGCCATAAGTGTTTTATCGTAATCAGCGCTGAAATTGCTCCAATCCTCCATAACCAACAATCCTTCAATTGCTGTTCCTATCTGTTTGATTGAGGGCGACATGCCATTAGGAAAAATATATTTATCTATCCAAGGATCTGTAGAATTTACTGATTTATTGCTACCAATGGTCTGTAATAAAAATAAGCTATTATCTTTTAAACATCGGCGCGCAACCTTCATAAAGGTTCTATAATTTTTATAACCAACATGTTCAATCATTCCCAAAGAAACTATATTATCAAACTTCCCGCTAATATTTCTATAATCTTGCAGCCTGATTTCAACGGGAAGGCCTTGACATAATCTTTTTCCAAGCTCTGCCTGTTGTTTAGACACAGTAATTCCCTTTACTTTAACCCTATATTTTTCTGCGGCATATTTTGCAAAACTTGCCCAGCCGCAACCAATATCCAATATTTCCATGCCCGGCTGTAATCGCAATTTCTTACAAACTAAATCTAACTTTGCCTCTTGAGCCTCATCTAAGGTATGGGCAGATTTCCAATAAGCGCAGCTATAAACCATTCGCTTGTCAAGCATATTTTTATATAATTTATTTCCCAAGTCATAATGTTCCTCTCCAATCTGAAACGCTCTTGCCCCTGATTGTCTGTTAAAAATTTTTGCTGATAAAATTTTAAAAAGTAATTTCCAGTTCTGTTTAACTTTTTCATCTACTTTAGAATAAAGAATTCGGTAAAAAAATTCATCAAGATTTTCACAGTCCCACCATCCATCCATATAAGATTCGCCAAGACCCAACGAACCCTGATTCAACACTCTTTGATAAAACATTTCATTATGAATCTTTATATCATAAGGATTATTTCCATTAATTTCTATTCCTGCAATAGATAATATCTCCTCTGCAATTTTTTTAAAATTATTTGTTTTCATTTTTTGATGTATTTATATACCAACTATTTTCTTCCGGCCAAATTTTCTTTTTTTATTATTGTCATATCTTTTATTTTACTGTGTCTGTTCGAAGCTTACAAGCGAAGGAGGACCAAAAAACCGTTCCCTTGGCGATAAAAAAAATGCCCGGCGATGGGCTTTTTGATTTTGATTTTTTGACTGGACGATGTTAGAAATTATTTAATATTAAAATTATAAAACATTTCCATCTTTATCCACAATCTTTGCCTGTTCGGGGTACCACGCTGGACTTTCAACAGTTATATACTCAAAATCATAACCTTCTGCTGCAAATTTAGTTTTCGGAGGAACATCAATACAATCACCCTCTTTCACATTAAAAACTTCATTTCCACGAAATATCTTTCCTTTTCCCTTAATTACGAACACCATAAAATGAAGTTTAGTTTCGCAAAGAAATGTTCCTTTTTTCTCTGGAGTTCTGCCATTCAGAATCATATGATTGATTTCTAATTGTTTGTCTGACGCCGTATATTTCCTAATTATTTTTGTTCCCTGGTCTACAATTTTTGCTTGATTCTTTTTAATTAACATTATTTCATTCTATCAAAAAACCGCCTTCTTGGCGACTAAGTTGGCTCGGTTTAAAACCTGTTTTCTTTGTTGATATAGTTTCTTATGGCTTTTTCACTTGGAAAAAACATGGGGCTGGGCAAATCATTTAAATCAAACCATTTCCATTCAGTTATTTCATCTGGTTCCATAACTTTAGGTTCTCCTTGATATTCTTCTGTAACAAAAACTATGGTTACAAAATGAGCATCTTCTACAATATCATTTGTAATACTGACTATCTTAATTTTATCTTTATTTATTTTAATTTCAGTTTCTTCAAAAACTTCTCTATAAGCGCAATCTTTTAGGCCTTCTTTAAAATCAAGCTTTCCTCCGGGTAATGTCCAGGTTCCCTCGCCATGGAGCAAGCTATCAGCTTTCTTTGGATTATCATGTCTTTTTCCAAGTAAAATCTTATTATTTCTTAGAATTATCACTCCAACCCCTACTCTTGGTTTTTTATTAGATTCTTCCATAGTTATTCAATTTCATTTAAGTAAAACCTAATAATATCGTGCTCTATTGCTCTTTTTAAAATCATTAAGTATTTTTCTATGATCAAAACCGATTTTTAGAGGAAGTTTTTTAAAAGAAAAATATTTAAATTCAGAAGCTTCATAATTTAAACGAATCTTATCCTTATTTTTTTCAAGCAAGTAAACTACAGAAACTGTATGATACCTTGGATCTCTTTTAGGGTCGGAATAAACCCCGATTATCTTTTTAATTTTTACCGAAATGCCTAATTCTTCTTTTATTTCTCTCTTTATTGCTTTTTCTACCTTTTCTCCATATTCAACATGTCCTCCGGGTAGAACCCATGACTCAATAAAAGGATAAGAAGCTCGTTTT
>DAOWKS010000045.1 GCA_030643665.1 bacterium | reverse complement strand
ATACAGACCTGATGATTATCAAGTGCGGCAACAGCTCCTGTTCTTCAGGCAATACCACTACCCAGATTATTGACGCAGAGAATGTGGGTACTAATACTTCCATTGCCATTGGTACTGACGGCTTGCCAATTATATCTTATCGTAATATTACTGATACAGACCTGATGATTATCAAGTGCGGCAACAGCTCCTGTTCTTCAGGCAATACCACTACCCAGATTACTGACGCGGAGGATGTGGGCGGTTATTCTTCCATTGCCATTGGTACTGACGGCTTGCCAATTATATCTTATCGTAATGATACTGATACTGACCTGATGATTATCAAGTGCGCCGACCCCGGCTGTTCGCAAGCCAGCGGACATTATTATTCCAGCGGCTCGGATTTAGGTTCCTTGGCTAAGTTTTTTAACAATGTTTACGCGGTCAGATATTGGGGAAAGGATATGCAGATTTCTAATTTTGACGTGGCTGAAGAATACCCGGTAGCTGATTTTTCTCTTGAAGCCGGGGACGTGGTTGGTTTGAGTTTGTCAAGCGAACCAGGAATTGTGGATTATACTCAAAAGATGAAGAAATCTTTGAGCCCCGAATCTCCACGGCTCCAAAACAAGGGTTTTGCCTTGGTTAAGGCACATAAGTCCTCTGATTCAAAAGTAATTGGCGTGGTTTCCAGCCAGCCGGGAATTGCTCTAAAAAATTGGGAGAATCCCACTGACCTGCCAACTAAGTTAGTGGCTTTAGTCGGCAGGGTGCCGGTCAAGGTTTGTCTGGAAAACGGCGCTATTGAACTTGGTGATTATCTCACTGCTTCTTCTCAGCCGGGGATAGCCATGAAAGCTACTGAATCAGGGAGGGTGCTCGGCACTGCCTTGGAGTCCTATAATGGTTTTAATCAGGAAGGAGACAAGATAATGCTTTTTGTTAATCCTGGCTGGTATGGCGGTTCGCTTAGTGAGGATGGTTTATTCTTCGGTCCAAATACCGACTCAAGCGAGAAGGATTTGAACTCTACTGATTTTGGGCAAAAAGTGAAATTGGTTCTGGAACAACTCGGCCTTTTTATCCAAAATGGAATCGTCAAGATTCAGGAATTGGTTGCTGATAAAATTACTGCTAAAAAATTATGTATTGAAGATGTCTGTATTGATAGAGAACAATTTAAAGAATTATTAGAAAAGAATCAAATAACAACTAATAAAGGCGGTTCTGGAGATAGTTGTCAGACCCAAACTTTTTATCTTGATGCTGATGGCGATGGTTATGGCGACCTAAATAATTCTGCTTTATTTTGTACTGCGCCAGCAGGTTATGTTTTAGACAATACTGATTGTAATGATAATAATTCAACGGTTAATCCCGGCGCCGTTGAAGTTTGCGATGACGGGATAGATAATAACTGCGATAGTAAAACTGATAGCGAAGATAAAGATTGTCAAGCGGTTGAGAAATCGGTTGAGGTCAAACCTCAACAGCCAACTGATACAACTCCTCCAGTAATTACTTTACTGGGCGATACTACAGTTAATATCAGCATTAATGATGCTTACATTGATGCCGGCGCCTTTGCTTCTGACGATACAGATGGAGATATTACTGCCCAGATTGTGGTGGATAATCCGGTTGATAACAGTCAAGAGGGAACTTATATTATAACTTACAATGTTAGCGATACCACCGGTAATGCTGCCAGCGAAGTAATTAGAACAATTAATGTAGTTGTAACAATTCCTTCAGATGCAGATGGCGATGGTGTTATTGATACAGAAGATGCTTGTCCCGAGACAGCTGGAGATTATTGTAATGGCTGTCTTCAACCAGATTGTTCTGGTTGTCAGACTTCAACTTGTCCGGAATTTGGCGAGCCAACCTGCCAGGATGATAATTCTCTTTGTGAAGCGCTTCCGAATGCTTGCGCTGTTTGTCAGTCGGGAATTTGTAGTTATGTATGTGAGGAGGGTTATCAAGAAGATGAATTCGGCGTTTGTTCACTAATTACTAATTAGTAATCAATAGGAATTGATTGAGCAGGGGAATTGATTGGGGTCAAACCCCAATCACTTCCATCGAGTGAGTTTAAGTGGCCGGAAAGGCCTAAAGATTGGCCGTCACGCAAGCCATTAGTTAAAATTTTGAGTTATTGTCTTAAAGATAATCATTTTCATTTACTATTGAAAGAAATTATCGCTGGCGGGATTAGTAAATTTATGAAAAAGCTGGGCGATGGTTTTACTTGTTATAGTAATCTCAAATATGATGAAGTGGGAAGGATTTTTCAGGGTTCCTATAAAGGAAGAACAGTGATGAAAGATATAAAAAATCTTCAATATCTTGACGCTTATGTTCAGGTTTTTAATATTTTTGAAGATTATCCCAGCGGTATAGAAAAGGCATTAAAAGAATTTGATAAAGCGTTTGAATTTGCGATGAATAGTCCTTTTTGCAGTTTAGGAGAAAGTTTTGGAAAAAGAAATCTAAAAATTGTTGACCGAGATATTTTAAAGGAGATGTTTCTAAATAAAGAAATGTATAAAAAGTTTGCTTATGATGCTCTTTTAGTAAGGAATATCAGAGAAGTTTTAGGTAAACAGGGAATTGATTGAGCAGGGGAATTGATTGGGGTCAAACCCTAATCAATTCCCCTGCATATTCTCCTTTCAAATTGATTATTAATCACTTATCATTAACTTTATGACAAATATTTTGGACAAAATTTCAAAAACAAGTATTTATTTATTGGTATTTTTATTGCCGCTGTTTTTTTTGCCATGGACAACCAATGTTTTGGATTTTAACAAGCAATTTTTGCTTATTTTTTTGGTTTTTATTTCTTTGGGTTGTTGGCTTTTGAAATCTTTGGTACAAGGAAAAATATCTTTGAATCTTAGTGTTTTTAATTTGCCAGTATTAATATATTTGCTGATTTTAGGATTGGCAACCTTATTTTCTGCTTACAAATACGCCAGTTTCTGGGGCTGGCCTTTAAGTGTTTCTTCGGCTTTTCTGACGATTTTAGGTTTTGTTCTGTTTTATTTTCTGATTATGAATGTTTTTAGGAAAGAAGAAACATTTGGCCTGCTTATTATTTTGGTCTTATCCGGTTTTTTGACAGCTTTATTCGGCGCGCTGCAGATTTTTAATATATTTCCTTTATCAAGCAATACTATTGGCACGGCAAATAGTTTATGTGTATTTATTGCTTGTCTTCTCCCTTTGGTTTTATGCTTGATTTTTACCGGCAAAAGATTGATTAAATTTTTAATGTCAATCATAGGATTGGTAATGCTCGGTCTGCTCTTTTTAGTTAATTTTTGGGTGGCTTGGATTTTATTTTTAATCGGTTCTACTGGTCTTTTAATTTTTGGAATTGCCAAGAAAGATGTCTTTAACGTTAAATGGATAAATTTGTTAATAGCGCTTTTGATATTAGGTTTGTTTTTTGGAATTTTTCGCATTGAGATTCCTTTTGCGCCGGATATTCCTTTAGAGATTGCTCCTTCCCAGGCAGCGAGTTTTAGCATTGCCGGTCAGACACTTAAAGACAATATGCCAGGTTCTTTAATGTTTGGTTCAGGACCCGGCACTTTTGTCTATGACTATTCTCAATTTAAATCAGAAACAATAAACCAGACCGCTTTTTGGGGTGTGAGGTTTGATTCCGGCGCTTCAGACATATTAGATAAATTAGCGACGACCGGTATTTTAGGACTGCTTTCTTTTTTAGGGATTTTAGGAGTGTTTATCTGGTTGGCTTTAAAGGCGCTCACAAGAAAAAAACAAGCTCTTTTAAGTTTGGGAATTTTTAGCGCTTGGCTCACTGTGGTCGCAGGGATTATGCTTTATCCAAGCAATATTTCTTTAGGATTTTTGTTTTGGATTTTTACCGCGACATTTATTGCTTTAAACCCCTCACCACTTTTAAAAGAAAAGTGGTGGGGGGTAAAAACCTGGGAAATAAAACCTTCTTCTCTTGCTTCTATCGGGATTTCTTTCCTTTTTATTTTTATTTTAATTTGCGGACTCGGACTTTTTGTTTTTACCGGCCAGAAATATGCGGCTGAAATCAGATATCAGCAGGGATTGGAGGCCTTTCAAAAGGGGGATAATCAGACAGCAGTAAATTCGCTTTTTAAAGCCATTTCTTATGTTAATGGCAGGCAGGATAATTATTGGCGAGATTTAGCTCAGGTTGAACTTTTTAGAATCAGGGAAGAACTGCAAAAACCAGAGGTTTCTTCAGAAGCAATAACTCCTTTGGTGAGTCAGGCGATTAATTCAGCCAAGAATGCCACAGATGTTGCTCCGAAAAACGTGGCTAATTGGACAGTAAGGGGTTTTGTTTATCGTCAACTAATAGATTTAGTTGAAGGAGTAGAGGACTGGGCTGTGCAATCTTATCAAAAAGCAGCTGAATTGGAGCCGACCAACCCTTATATTTGGACGGAATTAGGTCGGATTTACTTAGTTCAAGAAAAAAAAGACAAAGCTAAGGAGCAATTCCAAAAAGCTCTTGATTTAAAATCAGATTACGCGCCGGCTCATTTTCAAATAGCTCTTATTTATATTGAAGAAGGCAAAGAGGATGAAGCCATAGAAAAAATGGAAACAGCAACGCAAGCGGCGCCCTTTGACATTGGCTTATCTTTTCAGTTAGGTGTTTTGTATTATCAGGCAGATATGTTTGAGGAAGCAGAAACAGAATTTGAAAGAGCAATTGGTCTACAGGAGAATTATTCTAATGCCAGATATTTTTTGGGATTGATTTATGATGAGCAAGAGGACAAGGCAAGCGCAATTTTCCAGTTTGAGAAAATTCGCGAGTTAAATCCTGACAATGAAGAGGTAAAGAGCATTTTGGCTAATTTGAGAGCAGGGAGGCCGGCTTTGGAAGAGATAGTGTCAGAACAGCCACCGATTGAAGAGAAGCCAGAGGAACAGCTGAAAAAGTAAGTAAAAAATCCCTGAATTTAATTTTCAATTCCTTGACATTTTTGTGAGGATGAGTATACTTAGAATTAAGTTTAAACTATCTTTTGACGCTTGATTTATTTTTATTTATTTTTAAATCATAAATAATTTTTCAAACCCTAAAAAATGGGCCTCTGGCTCGGAGAGTAATTAGGGTATTTTTTACTTGTTGTTTTGGAAATGATTGAGGTTTGACCTCAACCGTTCTTACTTAATAGGAAATCTATGAAGATTAAAAATTTTGGCAAGGCAAAAGTTTCCCTGTCTTTGCCTTATCTATTAGACTTGCAAAAGGAAAGCTGGAAATTATTCTGGCAAAAGGAGTTAAAAGAGCTTTTTCAGGAAATGTCACCTATTCGCGATTATACTGGAAAAGAACTGGAACTCTGGTTTTTAGATTACAAATTAGATGAATCAAAGCACAAGACAGATTTAGAAGCAAAAGAAAATAATGATTCTTACGAGGCGTCTTTAAGGGTAAAAACAAAATTAGTGAACTTAAAAACCAAAGAAGTCAGGCAGCAAGAAGTTTTTTTATCTGATTTTCCTTTGATGACCGAAAGAGGAACTTTTATTCTTAATGGCATAGAGAGAGTTACTATATCCCAGTTAATTCGTTCGCCCGGAGTTTTTTTTACTGTCCGTAATGTTCAAGGCAAGGATTATTTTGGAGCAAAGATTATTCCTAATAGGGGAGCTTGGTTAGAATTTGAAACCGAGTCATCAGGATTTGTCGGAGTAAAAATTGACCGAAAGAGAAAAGTAGCTGCCAGCACTCTTTTGCGCGCTTTTGGGGTTTCTGACAACAAGTCAATTAAAGAGCTTTTTCAAGAGCCGGGCAAAGGAGAAATAGATTATATAAGAGAGACATTGAAAAAGGACTTAACTCATAATCAAGCCGAAGCATTGGTTGAGATTTATCAACGGCTCAGGCCGGGTGATATGGCTTCTGCGGAAACTGCCCGGGAATTAATTGAAAATATGTTTTTCAATTTTGAGAGATACGACCTTTCCAAAGTGGGCCGTTGGCGAATGCTGCAGAGGTTGCCAGAATTAAGCTCAAAACCACAACTCAAAACTAAAAACTTAAAGGACGAAATAACCACAAAAGACAGGGTGTTGAAACTGGAGGATGTGGTGTCTGTAATTAGGGAAGTAATTCGGTTGAATAATGACCCGGAAGCAAAGCCGGATGAAATTGACCATTTAGGCAATAGAAGGGTAAGAACCTTTACCGAGTTTTTACAAAATCGTCTAAGGGTAGGATTAGTGAGAATGGAGAGAATAATAAAAGACAGAATGTCAACCTTGGATATTAATACTTTAACCCCGATTCAATTAATTAACCCTCGTCCCTTTATGGCTGTGGTTAAAGAATTTTTTACTTCTTCTCAAATATCCCAATTTATGGATAATGAAAACCCTTTGGCTGAATTAGAGCATAAGCGAAGATTAACAGCTACGGGACCAGGCGGTTTAACCAGAGAACGAGCTGGTTTTGAAGTGAGGGATGTTCAATCCTCCCATTATGGCAGAATTTGTCCAATTCAGACGCCGGAAGGACCTAATATCGGATTGGTTAACCATTTAGCTTCTTTTGCCAGAGTTAATCCTTTTGGCTTTATTGAGACCCCTTATTTTAAAGTTGAAAAAAATAAAATTACTTCCGAAATCAGATATCTAAACGCTTATGAAGAAGAAAGGTATAATATTGCTTCCGGCTCTGTAATTTTAGATAAAAAACACAATATCATTTCTCAAAAAGTTGAAGCCAGAATAAAGGGCAAGCCGGGAGTATCAACTCCGGAAAAAATTGATTTTATTGATGTTTCTTCAGAACAATCTATTTCAATTGCTACTTCTTGTATTCCTTTTTTACAAAATGATGATGCGAACAGGGCATTAATGGGTTCAAATATGCAGCGACAATCAGTTCCATTGCTTCAACCATCAGTGCCTTTAGTTATGACTGGAATTGAAGAAAGAGTAGCCAGAGATTCGGGTCAGGAAGTGTTATCGGATATTGATGGAATAGTTGCCGAAGTAGATGCCAACCATATTATAATAAAATCAACCGGTAATCAGCATAAATCAGCGGTTTATAATTTAAAGACGTTTATAAAGACAAATCAATATTCTTGTTTTCATCAAAAACCGCGAGTGCAAAAAGCGCAAAAAGTAAAAAAGGGAGATGTTTTAGCTGATGGTGGCTCAATTTCTCAGGGCTGTTTATCTTTGGGCCAGAATATTTTAGTGGCTTTTATTCCCTGGCGAGGAGGAAATTACGAGGATGCTATTATAATATCAAAACGATTGGTTAAAGATGATATTTATACCTCAATTCATATTGAGAGTTTTGGCTGCGACGTAAGGGAGACAAAATTAGGACCAGAGATTACTTCAGGAGATATTCCTAATGTTTCAGAAGAAAAACTGAAAGATTTGGACGAAGAGGGAATTATTTGCATTGGAGCTGAAGTTGAACCAAATGATATTTTAGTCGGAAAAATCTCGCCAAAAGGCGAGACAGATATTACCGCAGAAGAACGGCTGTTGCGGGCGATTTTTGGAGAAAAAGCAAGAGAAATTAAAGATACTTCTCTTTTAATGGAGCACGGAAAGCGGGGAAGAGTGGTTGGAGTGAAAATTTTTTCCAGAGACTCGGGTCATAAATTAGAGCCGGGAGTGATAAAAAGAATTGAGGTTGAAGTGGCTGAAATACGGAAAATTCAAGCTGGAGATAAATTAGCCGGCCGTCACGGCAACAAAGGCGTGGTGTCTATGGTTTTACAAGAAGAAGAAATGCCGTTCTTGGAGGACGGAACGCCAGTAGATATAATTTTAAATCCGTTGGGCGTGGTTTCCAGAATGAACCTTGGTCAGATTCTGGAAACACATTTGGGCTGGGCAGCTGAAAAATTAGGATATTATGCCGTAACCCCGTCTTTATCCGGGGCTAACGAAAAAGACATAAAAGAAGAATTAAAAAAAGCCGGTCTTCCTGAAGACGGGAAAGTTGTTTTATATGATGGCAGAACCGGTTTGCCTTTTCCGAAAAAAATTACAGCGGGTCAGATTTATATGATGAAATTAATCCATATGGTTGAGGATAAAATTCATATGAGAAGCATTGGTCCTTATTCTTTAATTACCCAGCAGCCCTTAGGCGGAAAAGCGCAATTTGGCGGTCAAAGATTTGGCGAAATGGAGGTTTGGGCATTAGAGGGTTATGGAGCGGCTCACATTTTACAAGAGATGCTTACAATAAAATCCGATGATGTTCCGGGCCGGGCCTTCACTTACGAGGCAATATTAAAAGGGGAAAAAATAAAAAATCCGAACATACCTGCTTCTTTTAATTTGTTAGTTAATGAATTAAAGTCTCTGGGGTTGAGCGTGGAAGTGAAAGAGAAGCCGAAAGACCAAAGGTCTTAAAATAGCGAAAAACTAAAAGCGAAAAGCGAAAAACAACAACTTAAAGTTTAAAGTATATTTTATTGTTTTGAATTTTACACTGTTACTTTACACTTTTCGTTTAACACTTTACACTTATTTTTATGCGAGTAGAAGACATACAATCAATTAGAATAAAACTTGCTTCGCCAGAAGATATTTTGAAATGGAGTCAGGGTGAGGTTATTAAACCTGAAACCATTAATTATCGCACCCAACGGTCAGAAAAAGACGGTCTTTTTTGCGAGAAAATTTTTGGACCGGAAAAGGACTATCAATGTTATTGCGGAAAATATCGGGGCATTAAATATAAGGGTATAATCTGCGACAGGTGCGGAGTAGAGCTCACAAAGGCGCAAGTCAGACGAGAGAGAATGGGTCATATTAAATTAGCGGCTTCGGTTTCTCATATCTGGTTTTTGCGAGGTCTGCCTTCAAGAATGGGCATGGTTTTAGATGTGTCTATTCAGCAATTAGAAAAAGTAATTTATTTCGCCGCTTATATTGTGACTAAGGTTAATAAAGAAGAAAAGAAAAAAACATTAGACCAGGTTGAAAAAGAATACCAGCAAAAGCTAAAAGCTAAAAGCGAAAAGCGAAAAGCGACTGAAAAAACGAGATTACAGGAGTTAAAAGCAATGAGGGATAAAGTGAGGGAAGAAATTTTAAACATCAAACCAATGAAAGTTCTTTCCGAAAAAGAATATTCTGATTTTTCTTTAAAATACGGAGAAATTTTTGAAGCTGGAACCGGAGCAGAAACTTTGAGAGAAATTTTTACCAAGATTGATTTAAAAAAAGAAATAACCATTTTAGACAAGAAATTAAACGATAAGACAACCGGCGCGCTTCAACCAATGGAAAAGAGGAAAATTTTAAACCGAATCAAAATTTTTCAGGCATTTCAAAAATCAGGAGTGAGACCGGAATGGATGTTTTTAACCGTTTTACCGGTTTTACCCCCTGACTTGCGGCCAATGGTTCAATTAGACGGCGGCCGTTACGCTTCTTCTGATTTAAATGACCTTTATCGGAGAGTAATTAACCGAAACAATCGGCTCAAGTATCTTTTGGAAATTGACGCTCCAGAAGTCATTGTCAGAAATGAAAAAAGAATGCTTCAGGAAGCAGTGGATGCTTTAATTGATAATAATATGAGAAAGGGAACAACTACTTTGGCTACTACCGGCGGCAAGCGGCTTCTGAAATCATTATCCGATATATTAAAAGGCAAACAAGGCAGGTTTCGCCAGAATCTTTTAGGAAAAAGAGTTGATTATTCCGGCCGGTCAGTAATTGTAGTGGGAGCTAAATTAAAATTGAATCAGTGCGGTTTGCCCAAAAAGATGGCTTTAGAACTTTTTAAACCATTTGTAATAAAAAGAATTCTGGACAAAGAACTTGCTTATAATGTTAGGGGAGCGGGACGATTAATTGACGAGGAGACGTCAGAGGTTTGGGAAATTTTAGAAGAAGTAGTCAAAGATAAAATGGTTTTATTAAATCGCGCGCCAACTCTGCATCGCTTGGGTGTTCAGGCATTTCAACCGATTTTAATTGAAGGAGAAGTGATTCAACTTCATCCTTTATGTTGCAGCGCGTTTAATGCTGACTTTGACGGAGACCAGATGGCTGTTCACTTGCCCTTGTCTGAAGAGGCGCAAAAAGAAGCAAGAGAGATTATGTCATCTAATGTAAATCTTTTAAAACCGGCTACCGGAACCCCGGT
Organism: bacterium; assembly: GCA_030643665.1. Taxonomy (GTDB): domain Bacteria; phylum Patescibacteriota; class Minisyncoccia; order Minisyncoccales; family JAGMAB01; genus JAGMAB01. The sequence continues at coordinate 1,437 of DAOWKS010000045.1, read as the reverse complement.
AGTGAGTTTAGCCCAGGATATTATTTTGGGTTGTTATTGCTTGACTAAAATTGTCGCAGAAGCGCTTGGTCAGGGAAAAGTTTTTAGCAGTACTGACGAAGCAATTTTAGCTTTTGAGGCAGACAATATTAATATAAATGCCAAGATAAAAATCAAAACTAAAAATGGAACAAGTTCCTCGCCAGCGAGAGCAAAACTTTTAGAAACGAGCTTGGGACGGATTTTATTTAATGAGACATTACCTGAAGATTTTCCTTTTCAAAATAAATTAATAAAATCAAAAGAGCTTCAAAAAATAGTAAGTTTAGTAATCAGTAAATACAAAAGCGAAGAAGCGCAAAAAACCTTAGACAAAATTAAGGACTTAGGGTTTGAATATTCCAGCCAGTCAGGCATTAGTTGGGGAATAGATGATTTAATTATACCTGCGCAAAAACCAAAAATTATAGAACGAGCTGAAAATGAAGTGAATCAGGTAGACAAATATTTCCAAAAGGGGCTGCTGTCGCAAGAAGAAAAAACAGCCAAGATAATTGAAATTTGGACCAGGGCAAAATCAGAAATTGAAGAGTTAGTGCCTAAAACATTGCCAAAATCGGGTTCGGTTTTTCAGATTGTGGATGCCGGAGCCAGGGGTTCTTGGTCACAGCCAATCCAAATGACAGGAATGAAGGGCTTGGTTATTAATCCAATGGGTCAAATTATTGAATTTCCGGTAAAGAGTTCTTACAAAGAAGGATTTGATGTTTTGGAATATTTTATTTCTACTCACGGGGCCAGGAAAGGGACCGTAGATACCGCGCTTAGGACTTCTGCGGCCGGTTATTTAACCAGACGTTTAATTGATGTTGCTCACGAGACAGTAATAAACGAAGAGGACTGCGGAGATAAAAATGGGATTGAGGTTTTTCAAGAAGATGCTGATGAAATCGCGCAGAATTTTCTTTTTAAAATCGTCGGAAGAACCGCTTATGAAAATATTAGAGGTATAGTTAAAATAGGAGAGATTATTGATTGGGAAAAAGGCGAGAAAATTATCGATATGGGAATTAAAAAAATCAGGATTAGATCGCCTTTAAGTTGTAAATTAATAAGAGGGATTTGCCAGAAATGTTATGGTTGGGACCCTGGTTTAAACCAACCGATAAAATTAGGAGCAGCAGTAGGAATTGTGGCTGCTCAGGCAATCGGTGAGCCGGGAACTCAATTAACTTTGAAGACATTTCATACCGGCGGTGTCGCCAGCGGCGGCGACATTACTTCCGGCTTGCCGCGGGTTCAAGAAGTCTTGGAAGCGAGGATACCGGGCGGTAAAGCGGAAATGGCTTTAGAAGAAGGAAAAGTTTTAAAAATAACAGCAGATAATATTGTTAAGATAAAGACAAAGAAAGCAGAAATTGTTGAATATAAAATTCCTTTAAAAACAGCTATTTTAGT
>DAOWKS010000024.1 GCA_030643665.1 bacterium | reverse complement strand
TTTACTGTTGGTCTTCCTTTTTTAATTATTGCTACTTTGCTTTTTATAATTTCAGGAATTTCCAGAAGAATTCATATCTGGGAGGGGATGATGTATCTCTTAGTTTATATTTTATTTATCGTTAAACTCTGCGGATTGTTTTAAAAGGTCGTTGGAAAAATAATTAAAATTCGTTTAAATTTATGCCTAAAATTTGGAGAAAAGCAATTGAAGAAGAATTAGATGAAAAAGATGTAGAGCTTTTGAATATTTTGGCCGGGGAAAGAAAATTTAGCCAAGATGAAATTAAGGATTTCGCCAAGAAATTAAAAACTACTACAAAAGAAGTAGAAAAGAAATTAAAAGCATTGCGAGACAAAAAGATTTTGCTTAAAGATAAGATATCTATTATAGATCAAATAAAGATTTGGGATGGTTATTATATAGTTTTAGTAAAAGTGCATTTAGTTCCTCCAATTATTAGCCCCGGGATTGAATTTCCAACTGGCTGGAAAATAGAAAGATATATTAAAAAAATAAAAGACACGGAGAAGAAAATGAAAATAAATATAGTCAGGCACGCTTATTGCCTTCAAGGCACAGAATGGGATATTTTATTGATAACAAGCGCCAAATCTCAAGAGGAGCTTGTAAAATTTTTGGATCTTTTAGCTAAACAAGGATGGATTGAAAAAGTCTGGAGCTTTATACCGGTTGAATTTGGCGGGCAATGGATATTTGACCCGGTTGCAATCCCTTCAGTCAAAGACTTTAAAGAGACGGTGAGGAACATAAAAATAAAAAGAAAATAAATTAAAATGGAAAAAATAGAGACGAAACTGATTTTTTCAACAAATCCCGCATATTATGACAAAGCTATTAGAAAGATGTCGGGCGTTCTAGATGAAATACCGGTTATAAATTTTATAAAGAATTTTAGAAAATCAATAGCCATTGTTTCTTTAGGAATTGGTACTGGAAGAGAATTAGAATGGCTGGATGAAATAAAAAATATTTCAAAAATCATTGGAATAGATTTCGCAAAATCGACGCTTAAATTTTGTAGAAAGAGAGCTAAGAAATGTAAAAAGAAAATCATTTTATTAAAGGATGATATGACAAATCCAGTTAAACTGGAGAAGAAAGTGTCTAAAATAAAAGAGCCAGTAATTTATATCTCCCTTATTAATACCCTGGGAAATTTTTCATCTAAAGAAAGAGAATTAGTATTTCAAAGAACTAAAGATTTAATGAAAAAGAAAGATAGGTTAGTTTTATGTTTATATAAAAGAATTGATAAAGCTATCGTAGATTCCATTAATCTTCCATCTTATTTACGGCCAAAATTAAAAAAAGAAAAAGTAAAATTAGCAGAAATAATCGAATATGCCTTAATGCCAATTTTTTGGGAGCCGCTACTTAAAAAATATAACCAACTACCAAGGTTTTGGTATAATGAAAAGGGAAATAACATAGTTGTTTATATGGCCGAGAAAAAAGTTTTTATTTCACACCGTTTTTCAAAAGAAGAGATAAAAAAACTGCATAAAAAAGCAGGTTTAAAAATAGAAAAATTGGCTGAAGGAAAGGCGATGTATACGGTGATATCTAAAATTTAAAAATATCTTAAATAGAGATTTATTGTTTTGAAATCCAGCTAATTTGCCGGTTTTTTATTTCAAATTTGCCGTCTAAAAATTTTTCAATTACCCAGATATTAGTTTTACAATGTTCGGTGATTTCCGAAACAGAAATTTTGGATTTACCGGAAGCCAAAGCCAGATAAGGTAAAATTTGGTCAGACAAATGTTTATCTAAACAAGCCCCTGATTTTTCTTCTTTTAATAATTCTAAAGCAACTTCTTTTCCGACATCTTCGGCTCTTTTTCCAAGTTTTCCCAAATTATCAGTTCCAATCACTGTATTTTCAAATTCAGCAATTAAACAGATTTGGCTTCCCGGGCATTGAGTTGGGTAATAGTCGTATTTTTCTTCAAGGGGCAATTTTAATTTTCCCAAGATTTCTCTTACGCCGGCTATTTGCCTTTCAGCCACTTTTTTTGTTTTCAAAAATTCCGAAGCTCCGGAAATTACAAAGATTTTTTTGAGTGAACCCCGTTCAGTTAAATTCAAAGATTTTAATTTTGAAGCTTGCCCGCCGAAGCCTTGGCGAAGGAGGGGATAAATGGTCACTTCAACTTTTGCCCCGCCTTCCGGGTAATAACCTCTTTTTATGAAGTTTGTTTCTGCTTTTATACCAATTTTTTCCAAAATTTTTAAAAAAACAGAATTAAAATAATCAAGAGTTGGCGAGAAAAAAGTATCGGTGGCTCCGCCATCAAAAGTAATTTTCACCAGTTTTAAAGATAATAAAGCTGGCAGGATTAATGTTTGTAAAATTAAAGTAATACTCCCGGCTGTTTCAATTTTTATTTTTAACGAGTTTAAGTCTTGTTGAATTTCGCCGGGAAAAAATTTAATTTCTTTTGAACCAAGTTTATCTCCCTCTAATCGTCCTTGGCAAAGTTGAGACAATGCCTGAATTCCCAAAAGATGCTGAAGAGCCAGACCCGGCTTGGGACGATTTTTACGGATATTAAAAATAAAGCAGGGTTTTTTAGTGACTGTTGACAAGTTGCAGGCAGTTCGCAAAATTTGCCCGCCGCCTGAGCCAAATGAACCATCAATTTTAACAAGAGATTGTTTTGCCATAAATAATACTTGACAGCGTTTCTTAGTTAAGTATACTGAAAATAGATGAATAAGAAAACAGAAAAAAATAATCTTCCTTGTCCTTTAGCTGGTTATGTTTTTAATGGCTGGACTTTATGTTTCATCGTCATTACAAAAAAAATAGTTGAGAGGTTCAGTAAAATAAGGGGAACACCCTAATAAATAAAAGACAAACATTGAACAACTACTGAACCTCCAACACATAGGAGGTTCTTTTACTTCCTACACAAAAAAATGTCCACAGAAAAAAAAATTTACTTAACTAAAAAAGGACTGGAAAAGATAAAAAAAGAGTATCAAGACCTAAAAAACCTCAAACTTGCCAAGTCAAAGGGAGATTTTTCTGAGGTTTTACATTCCGAAGATGTAAATCCAGAATACCTTTCTTTTCAGGAAGATTTGAATTTTTTAGAAGCAAGATTATTTGAAATAAAAGATATTTTAAAGAATGTTGAACTGATTAAATTACCCTCAAAAGAAAAGCGAAATATTGTTAACTTAGGAGCTCAGGTTACTTTAGAAGAATCAGACGGGGGAATTAATGAATTCTTGATTGTTGGTTCTTTGGAAGCAAATCCCAATGAAGGAAAAATATCTTCCGAGTCGCCGGTAGGCAAAGCTCTTTTAGAGCATAGGATTGGCGATGAAGTGATTATTACTTCTCCGATAAAAGTAATTTATAGGATTAAAAAAATTAAATACCAATCCCTCTAAAAATCCTTTGAAATTTAAGGAAGATTATGATTTAATATACTTAGGAGAATTAACCTGAGTATATTTTCTTAATTATGAAGTAATCAAGTTATGAAAAATTTTCTAAATTTTCTTTTAGAAGCGAATAAATTAAAAACAATCCCCAGAACGGGCTGGGTTTTAATGAAAGTTAAAAATCCGGAGACAATTGCTGGCCACACTTTCCGTATGGTAGTTACTGCTTGGTTATTAGCTCAAAAAAAGAATCTAAATATTAAAAGAGTAATTAAAATTGCTCTATCTCACGACCTTTGTGAAGTTTATGCTGGCGATATGACTCCTTTTGCTTATTACCTTCATTTGCCTAAAAATAAAACAAAAAGAGAAAAAATATTAATGAAATGGATTCGTCTTTCCAAAAAAGAAAAAAATAAAATGGGGAAGAGGAAATATGAAATAGAAAGAAAATCACTCTTAAAATTAATAAAATTTCTCAAACCAAAACTAAAAAAAGAGATTTTTTCTTCTTGGTTGGATTACGAGAGAGGAATTTCCAAAGAGGGAAAATTTGTTAAACAAGTTGATAGAATAGAAACATTGATTCAAGCACTTGAATATTTTGGTACTAAAAAAGAGGTTGGCGGTACGAGTTGGTGGGAAGGAACTGAAGAAATAGTTGATGATTCTTTGCTTCTGAAATTTTTAAACACCATTCAAAAGAAATTCTATGGCCGTAGAATTAAATCTTCTAAAGAACAAAAAGAATTAGAAAACGTTTTAAATTTTCTTTTAGAAATTAATAAACTAAAAAGAATGTCCAGAAAAATTTGGCAATTGCTGGGGGTGAAAAATCCGGAAACGGTTGCCGGCCATATTTTTACTCTAATCTTAATGGCCTGGATTTTTGGTCAGGAGCAGCCAAAACTCAATCTAAAAAAACTTCTTAAAATGGCTCTTTGCCACGAACTCTGCGCAGTTTGTACCGGCGACCTGACTCCTTACGATAGAATTTTGTCTAAAAATAAAAAAGAAAACAAGAAAATTTTTAAAAAATGGCTGCGGCTTTCCAAAAAGGAAAAGGAAAAGATTTTTCTTTTAGATTATAAAAAAGAAAAAGCGGCTTTGCAAAAACTTGCTTCTAAATTAAATCCTCCTTTAAGAAAAGAAATTATTCAGCTTTGGCTTGAATATAGAAATCATAATACTCTGGAAAGCCGATTTCTTAATCAACTTAATGCCTTATCAGTTTTACTTCAAGCTCTTATCTATCAGAAAAAAGATAAAAATTTCTCTGCTGATTTTTTATGGGAATGGGCTTTTGAAAAGTGTGAAGACCCGATAATTTTGGAGTTTATTGAAGAATTGAAGAAAAAATTTTACTGAATCAATGAGAAAAGCAAAACAATTTGTCATTTTTTTAATTTTTTTGATTAGTTTATTTCTTATTTTAGGACCGGAGCTTTGGCTGGAGCCCGGTTTCCCTCCGGGGGAATTAGGTCAAAACCTTTTGGATTTAGCTGTTCAGAACGATGTTATAATAATTTTTAATTCAGGCGGTTGGGGAAATACTCCTTTAGAACAAGCTGAAGATTTTGCTCCAATTATAAAAGGGATTCAACAAACTTTTCAGAGCTGGGGCTGTAATTCCTTAGTTGTTCCTTATATCAGGACTAAAGACAGTTTTTTGGGGAAAATATCCGGAACAAAGGATTTTTTAACTTCCTTTGAATTTTCTTCAGAGATTTTAGCGAAAAAAATAGAAATTCTTAGTCGCGATTTTCCTGATAAAAAAATTATTATAACCGGGCTTTCCAGCGGAGCAGCTTTAGTAAAAGCGACAATGAAAAAGATTTCTAACGAAGCCAAAGATTCAATTTATGGAATAGCTGTAGGAACTCCTTTTTGGCATAAAAATCTTGAATCAGAAAATATTTTACAATTAAATAATAGCGGAAAAGACAGTTTATCAACCGGAGAAGTGAAAACTTTGATTTTTACTTTAATTAAGACGCCTTTTAAGTGGATTTCTTCAAAAATAACAGGTGAAAATCTAAGTTTTGGCCAGGCCATTCAAGCTCCGGGGCATAAATATCCTTGGTTTTCTCCGGAGGTTGGGTCTCAAATTGTAACTTTTCTTGAAAATAAAATTTACCCCGTTAGAGAATAAAGTTCTCTAACGGGGTTCGTTAAATGTCCAAAGGTAAATTATATATTGGCACCTCTGGTTGGGTTTACTTTCATTGGCAAAAGATTTTTTATCCGGAAAATTTACCAGTTAAAGATAAATTAAAACACTTCTCTAAACATTTCAAGACGGTTGAGATAAATTATTCTTTTTATCATTTGCCAAAACCCAGCACTTATCAAAACTGGTATGTTCAAACGCCAAAGGAATTTATCTTTGCCATAAAGGCAAGCCGTTTTATCACCCACATTAAACGGCTAAAAAATGTAAAAGGCGCTTGGAGGCAATTTTTAGAGAATGCTTTGAACCTTAAAGAAAAATTAGGACCGATTTTATTTCAGTTTCCTCCGAATTTTTCCGCTGCTAAGGAAAATTTCAAAAGATTAGAAGATTTTTTATTTGTCGAAAGTTCATTTTCCGACAGTTTAAGGTTAGTTTTCGAATTTAGGCATAAGAGTTGGTGTAATGAGAAAATTTATAATTTGCTAAAAAAATATAATTGCGCTTGGGTGATTGCTGATTCACCCAACTACCCAAAAGTTGAAGAGGTAACTGCTGATTTTGTTTATATCAGAATGCACGGCTCGCGAGTTTTATTTGGTTTAAAATATACAAAAAAAGAACTTAAGGATTTGGCTCAAAAAATTAAAAAATACATAAAACAAGGATTAGATATTTATTGCTATTTTAACAACGACACCAAAGGTTTTGCCATTAAAAACGCGCAAGAACTTTTGAAACTTTGTCAATTTTAGAGTATAATCTTTTAAGATGAAGAAAATTTTACTTTTTTTACTTTCTCTTTTAATTGGAATCGGTTTGTTTATTTGGATTGGAAAAATAACGGGCTGGCAAGAAATTAAACAGAGTTTTTTACTTTTTACCGGTTGGCAGGGATTTGTAATTCTTGGTTTAACCTTGTTGATGATGCTGATTGGAACCTGGAAATGGAAAGAGATTTTAAAAGGAGAAAATATCGCGATTTCTTTCAGGGAATTATTTAAACCGTATTTATTAGGTTTTTCAATAATGTTTTTAGCTCCAATTTTGCTTTGGGGCGGAGAAGTTCTGCGAAGTTATATTTTGAGAAAAAATAATTCAATTTCCTGGTCAAAAGGAATGGCGTCGGTGATTATAGAAAGAATTTTAGAATGGACAGCCAACCTGATAATTATTTTTTTCGGCCTTTTATTTTTTCTTTTAATGATTGGTCTTCCGCCAATAAAATTGCTGATAATTTTCGGCAGTATTTTTTTTGTCTTTAGCGGACTGATTATTTATTTTTATTTTAAGACCTTTAAGGAAGAAAGTATGGCTAAATTTTTTTAAAAAGATTCGGTTTTAAAGATTTAAACGACCAAAGCGCTGTTTTAAAAATTGAAAAAGAAATTTTCAATTTTTTTAAACCAAGACAAAAATTGATGTGGAAAGGCGTTGGTCTTTCTTTTTTAAGAGCGGCAGTAATGTATGTGAGGACATGGCTTTTAATTGTTTTTTTATTGGGAAAAGGCATTGGCCTTTTGCCTGCTTTATCTATTCTTGGTTTTAGTTATTTGGCGGTAATGATTCCTATTCCAGCCGCTTTAGGTTCTCATGAGGCAATTCAGACATTTGCCTTTAATTCTTTAGGATTGGGAGCTTCTTCGGCTACCGCTTTTACTATGATTATCAGGGGAGCAGAATTAATTATTGCTTTAGCGGGAATAATGATTTTGTTTAAATTTGGCATAGGCTTTATTTATACAAGATTAAACAATCTTAAAACAAATAATTTTAATAATGATTAATAAAGTTATAAAAACTTTAATCTTTTCTGATGTTTTGCTTTTGACCGGTTTCGGTTTTATCGCTCCTATTTTTGCTATTTTTATTATTCAAAGAATTCAGGGCGGAAATGTTGAAGTGGCCGGCTTTGCTATGGCTATTTATTGGTTTACAAGGTCTGTTATTCAAATTCCTTTCGGGAAATATTTGGACAAAAATCACGGTGAAAAAGACGATTTGTTGTTTATGATAGTTGGTTTTTCATTACT
>DAOWKS010000014.1 GCA_030643665.1 bacterium | reverse complement strand
GCCACAAAATCTGGTCAGCAAAAATTCCGCCGACTGTTCCAATTACAAAAATGGCGATGATTTTCAAAATGTTTTTAAACATTTACTTTAGCTTTAACAAAATCCTGCGGAGTTTTGAAAATAATTTCGCTGCCTTTTAAATCAACCGTGATTCTATCCCCTTCTATAATTAAACCGGATACAATTTTTAAGGACAAAGGGTCTAAAATCAATCTTTGAATTACTCTTTTCAAGGGCCTGGCTCCCAAGTTCTGGTCAAAGCCCTTAACGGCTAAAAACTCTTTAGCCGGCTCCGAAACTTTGATAGTAATTTTTTTATTTTTCATTAGACGCTCAACGACTTTCTGAAGTTCCAAATCAACTATTTTTTTAATTTCCGGCTTGCCCAAATAATTAAAAATAATAATTTCATCAATTCTGTTTAAAAATTCAGGCCGAAATTGTTTTTTTAAAGATGAAAGCACTTTTGCTTTCAAAGATTCTCTTTTAGCCTCTTTTTGCTCGCTTAAAAAACCAAATGAGCCCATCTCGGCAATATATTCCGAGCCGATATTAGAGGTCATAATTAAAATCGCATTTTTAAACGAAGCAACCCTGCCCTTGGCATCGGTCAACCGGCCGTCTTCCAAAACCTGTAAAAGGATATTGAAAACTTCGGGATGGGCTTTTTCAATTTCATCCAATAAAATAACCGCGTATGGCCTTCGGCGAATTTTTTCAGTTAATTGTCCCCCTTCTTCGTAACCAACATAGCCGGGCGGCGAACCGAGCATCTTGGAAACGCTGTACTTTTCCATATATTCCGACATATCCAGACGAATTAAAGCGTTCTCGTCATTGAACAAGAATTCAGCCAAAGCCCGGGCTGTTTCTGTCTTGCCGCAGCCGCTCGGACCAAGGAAAATAAAAGAACCCAATGGCTTGTTTTCTTCTGAAATGCCGGCCCTGTCCCGACGAATAGCGTTAGAAACAGCTGAAAGCGCCTGTTTTTGGCCAATTACCCGGCGGCAAAGAATTTCCTCCATTTTTTTTAATTTTCTGACCTCTTCTTCCAAAAGATGAGTGACCGGTATGCCGGTCCAGACAGAAACCACTTTAGCCACGTCTTCTTCAAAAACCTCTTGTTTTAAAATGGCGTGTTCTTTTTGAAATCTTGCTAACTTTTTTTCTGTTTTTTTAAGTTCTTTTAAAAATTCCGGAATTTTTCCGTATTTGAGCTCGGCTACTTTCTGCAAATTTGCCTGGGCTGTTTCCTTCTCGCATTCAAAACGAGCTGTTTCTATTTGTTTTTTAAGCTCTTTAATTTTATTGATTGTTTCTTTTTCTGAATGCCATTTAGCGGTAAGTTCTTTTGCTTTTTCTTTTAAATCAGCCAATTGCCGAGTGATAACTCTTTTTTTTCTGTCATTTTTTTTGAGATTTTGCTGTTCCACTTCCAAGTTCTGGATTTCCTGTTTTAAATTGTCTATTTCCACCGGTTCCGACTCAATATCCAAACGCAATGAACTCATTGCTTCATCCATCAGGTCAACCGCTTTATCAGGCAAAAAGCGGTCGGTAATATATCGCGCCGAGAGTTCGGCCGCCGCTTTCAAAGCCGAATCATTAATTTTTATTCCGTGATGCAGTTCATATTTTTCCTTAATTCCCTGTAAAATAGAAATAGTGTCTTTGATTGTGGGTTCGGCAACATAAATCGGCTGAAATCTTCTTTCCAAAGCCGTATCTCTTTCAATATATTTTTGATATTCTTTCAAGGTAGTGGCTCCGATTGCTCTTAATTCGCCGCGAGCCAAAGCCGGCTTCAATAAATTTGAAGCGTCAATCGCGCCTTCGGCCGCGCCGGCGCCAACCAAAGTATGCAATTCGTCAATAAATAAAAGATAATGGCCTTTGGCTCGATTGATTTCTCTTAAAAGCGCCTTTATTCTGGTTTCAAACTCTCCCCGATATTTGGTGCCGGCCACTATTGAACCCAAATCCAAAGCAATAATTTCTTTTTCTTTTAACGATTCCGGCACTTGTCCGAAAACAATTTTTGCGCCAAACCCTCAATAATTGCTGTTTTGCCTACGCCGGCCTCACCGATTAAAACCGGATTGTTTTTTGTTCGCCGGGATAAAACCTGCATCAAACGCCGAATCTCGTTTTCTCGGCCAATTACCGGGTCAAGTTTTCCCTGTTTGGCAAGCAAGGTTAAATTGCGGGCATATTTTTCAATTACTTGATATTTTGATTCCGGTTCAGGATCGGTAATTTTTTCTCCGCCTCGAATCTGAGATAAAATTTTCAAGACAGTTTCATAATCTAACTTGCCTGTTTCCAAAACCGCTGCTCCGCCGGCTGACTGGAGAAAAATCGCTTGAGCCAAGACCTCTTTGGCTTTTGTTTCGCTGTCTAATAGAGATAAAAATAAATGCTCGACAGAAATAAATTCATCTCCCATTTTAGCTGATTCCTGCCTTGCCCTGTCTAAAACCTTGGCCATATCCTGGGTTAGATAAAATTGGCCAAATGTTTTGGGTGAAGTAACAGCCGGGATTTTTTCCAAGGCGATTTTTGTTTTTTTTCTCAGGTCTTCAATATCTATGGACAAGCGTTGAAGTAAATTCAAAATCAGGCTTTCTTCCTGAGTAAGTAAAGCATAAAGAAGATGTATCGCGTCAATTTGCTGCTGTCCTTTTTCCCGAGCCAAGTCCTGAGCAAATAAAATTGCTTCCTGGCTTTTATGAGTAAAATTTTGCGGACCAATCATATTAAAAATTAAAAATTATTTTATTCTCTTTTCTTTTTATCATAAAAACGCGAAAAAATCAAGTCAAATAAAAAAGGAGGGACAAAAAAAAACGCAGCCGCCTCCAAAACTTTTGGGGATTTCTTTATATTCCCCCATATGTTGTTGTTAATGTCACGTGCTTTACTCCATTCTGGCTCATTATCCCCTCTGCTAACTCTTTTATCCTCTTAACATTGTCTTCTATCACTACTACCGTGAAGTAATTTCCATTATTCACGTGAACGCTATCCGAGGTTTTTATTGTATTTCTGAAACCACTTTCTATTTTCTCTAATTTACTCCGCAATCCTTTCTTTTTGGTATCATAGATATATGTTATAGTTCCTAACTTTTCACCTGTTTCGCGCTCCATCTCTTCATATTCCATTATATAAGCTCTGATGGCGTCTCTTATTCCTTCTGACCGCGAAGTATATCCTCTCCCTTTTATTATTTCGTCAAACTTATTCAACAGATTTGAGGGCAAAGATACTCCTATTCGAGACAATTCATACTCTTCTATTCCTACTCCTGTTCCTGTTCCCATTTCTTCCTCTTCTTTTTCCAATACTTCTGACATCTTTCCATATCACCTCTTTTTCTTAATTTTAGATACTAATTTCATTTTACACATTCCAAAAAACTTGTCAATCCAAATGAAAAAGAGGTGCTAAAAAAAGTATGCACCTCCGAAACTTTCGGGGTTTTTTATTTCCTTATTCTCCTTAATTCACTTAGCCAAGCCAACGCTTTTATCAGTGGATTACCGCTGTCATACCAGGCTCCTGTCCAATAAGCCCAACTTACTATTAAGTGCCGGAAGTACAGATATAGTTTTGTTTCGTATTAATGTTCTTGGAACTCCGAAATAAGCGATGGCGCCGACTAAGCACTTTACTGGAGGGCCTGTGTTCTTCACCCATCTTGCTACTACGCATGCCAACATTATAGCCAAGCCGCTTACAACGCATATGGTAATCCCGACTGTCGCTGCTACACCGTTACCTACGTTCAAAATTCCACTTGTCGCTGAGACCGCTCCTACAAACACAACGCTAACTACGGCAATGGCCATAACACCCATCACAACTCTTCTTAAGACCAGCATTTCTTTTTTGGTTTTCATTTTTTTTCTTTTTCACCTCCTACTCTATATCTTTATATGTTCTTCTCATTGATTCTCTGTTTTTCACTGGTTGTCAAATTTTCTATTGGTTCTTAAATTAAAATCTGTCCAACTCGTTTTTTCTGATATTCTCTAAATGAGAGGAGCATTTTAATCTGCCACTTTAATTCAGTGATAAACTAAAATACTCCTCCCAATCCCCGAATTTAAAAAGAACTATATTTTAAAAGTTTAACATATTCAAATTAAATGTCAACTCCCACCACTTAATTATAAGAACCTGCCTCGCTTCGCTCGGCAGAACCTTGCTGCCTTCGGCAGTAAGTTGTGGGGGTCAAGCCCTTTTACCCGCTTCGCTCGCCTAAGATGACCGGGATATTTTTTTCTTTATTATTTCTTAAAATTTTCAAAACCACTTTATCTCCGGGGTCATATTCCTGAATAATTTTAGCTAAAGAATTTTCAAAGGTGATTTTTTGCCCATCAAATTCCAAAATTATATCTCCTTCTTCTAAACCGGCTTTCTCCGCAGCTGAATCAGAAATTACCGATATTTCATATTCTCGGCAATATCTATCCCGACCGACCCAAGCTCCATAATCTACAGAAAGTCCGTATTCCTCTTGAATTTGCTCATTGACCAAACAGTAATAGACTCCTAAATAAGGATAGACAATTTTACCTCCTGCCTTAACCTGCTCAATGTCTTTTTTAGCTTTATTGATGGGAATGGCAAAACCAATGTTCTCGGCTAATTGAGCCATAGCAAAATTAACGCCAATAACCTCTCCTTTTAGATTTAAAAGAGGTCCGCCGGAATTTCCCCTGTTAATAGCCGCGTCTGTTTGAATAACGTCTTCCACTGTTTCAACTATTCTGCCGTCAGAAGCAGTAACTGTCCTGCCCAAACCGGAAATCACTCCGACTGAAACAGTGTTTCTGAATTCTCCCAGGGCATTACCAATAGTAATTACTGCCTGACCAATTTGTAATTTATCTGAATCGCCAAGTTTTACCGTAGGAAATAATTCTGCTTGTTCCGGTTCAATTTTCATTATGGCCAGGTCCCTCAAAGGATCCAAGGCTAATATCTTAGCTGGATATTTTTTACCGTCGTTAGTCAGGACAGTATAATCAGCTTCTTCATTAGAAACAACGTGGCAATTAGTTAAAAGCATTCCTTCAGGCGAAACAATAAAACCGGTTCCGCCGCCAATTTCCTTTTTTTCGGTCCCTTTTTGACGGTATTCAGGAATTTGAAAGTCAAATCCTTCAAAAGGATCAGCATAATATTGTTCAATAATCGGAATATCCTTAGTGACAATAATACTAACCACGGCCGGGGAAACATTTTTTACCGCTTGAATAATTTTTTGTTCCTGAGTAGTTTGGGGCTGATATTCTTTTTCAATTACTCTTTCAATAATTTGCGACTCTGGAATTTCAATATTTATTTTGGCAAGGTAATTTTTTACCTCACTAAAAAAAAAGCTGCCAGAAATAGCGCCGGCTAAAAAACCAAAGAAAGAAGAAATAAAAATAATTAGGGCAATAAACCAAAAAACTCTCGGAATTTTTAGCCGCCTTAGTCCCGCAAAAAAGCGGGATTTTGGCGGGTTAAATTTTGGCAATTCATACATATTCATAAGTGTATCATATCTCTTTTTTTTCTTTTGGTGAATACTTGTTAAAGCGGTAATTAAAAATATCTGATTTCACCGGACCTAAAATTAGTATATGAAGCCCGGCTAAAAGATATTTGGAATAAGTTTTTAGCCGTCCGTCTTTTTTAAATCTTCTGGTAGAAGTCAGAACCGGCTTGGTCTTAATAAAACCAAATTTGCTGATTTTGGAAGCTCTTTTGGCAAAATCATGGTCTTCAGCAATTTTTATTTTTTCGTCAAACCCGTTAATTGCCCGAAATATCTCTTTTCTTACTAAAACACTGTTAGTGGCATGAGCAATAAATTTTTGAGTTAAATTTACCCAGCTGTTGTAAATTTTATAGGCAAATTTATCAAATCTATTCCCATGGGAGTAAACTCCGCCTCCGTTCTTATCTATTTCTTTTTTCGTCACTGAAGACAAATCTGAAATAGAAGCAGGGCAAATAGGAAAAGAGGCCACATCTAAATTTCTTTCTTTAAATTCTTTTGTTAAATCTCGTAAAAAATTTTTAGGCAGATAAATATTGTCGGCATCCATAAATAAAAGAAGGTCGCCCTGCGCAATTCTGGCTCCTTTATTTCTTCCTTGAGCCGGCAGACCTCCGGAACAAATCTGACAACCGTAATTTCTGGCAATTTCTATTGTCTTATCTTCAGAGCCGGCGTCAGCAATAATAACTTCCAAGCCCTGAAATTGTTGTTTTTTAATTTGTTCCAGTAATAAAGGAAGATATTTTTCTTCGTTAAAAGTTGGAATAATAATAGAAAGCATAACTTAGAATTTTTAATTTTTAAATAATTTTTAATTAAACAATTTACTGGCTTCTTGCCATATTTCAGGATTATTTTGTTTTGTTTTGAGCCAGTACCACCACTCACATCCCCAAAGATAGAAAGTGTCTAAACCGGTTTTTTTGGCAAAAGCGATATTTTGCTTAAATTGTTTTAGGTTCATTGTTTTTTCCTGTTCCTCTAATGGAGAAGTATAAAGCAATTCTTTACCCCAGGGTTCGGCTTGAAGCTCAATACAAATTACATTTTTGTTAAATAAAGTTTTGATTATTTGGGCTTTGCGCCAATAAAAAACAGGAGGGAAAGGATAATGAACATAAGCGTTTATTTGTGAAAACCAAACTTTTTTATACATTGTTATTCCAACAACATCTCCAAGCTCGGCAACAGTAAACCAGAAAGAACCTTCGCCGCTGTCAGATATTACTATTGGTCTTTTTTGAGGGTCAAGTGATTTTACCAAATTTATTTCTTTTTGTAAAAATTCCCGAGCAAATTCCGGGCACTCGCCAAAAGGAAAAAATGGTTCGTTCTCCACCTGCCAAGCCACTATGGCGGTTGAACCCCCATAGTTTGAAACAATTTTGGCGAGTAATTTTAATATTCTTTCTTCTCGTTCTTCTTTGGTTAAATTTTTAGCCCAATCAGGAATATGGCATTCGGGCCAGCGTCCGGTTTTCAAACCAATAACTAATAAAATTTCAGCTTCTTTGTTCTCCGCGCGCGCGATTTGCCAATCCAAATCGTCAAAATAATATTGTCCTTGTTTTGGCTCAATTAAATCCCATTGAGTAATTATTTTGAAATTTTTTACTTTTAAATCATTAAGCAAATCCAAATATGTTTCTTGCCAATTTAATCCTAAACCCTCCGTGTGTTTTTGAGAAAAATTCACGCCCCAGGTAATTTTTTCCGCCGGGATAGGCGCGCCAATAAAAAAATAACCAACCAAAAGCAAAAATAAAATTAAAATTATTATCAAAAGCATTTTTAAAATTCTTCTCATACTTTTATTATAACATAGAAAGCGCTGCCTTCGGCAGCGCGCGTAATCAAAATTCAAATCCCAACTCTAAATTATTAGACAATAGTTTTCTAAAAATTTCTATCCCTTTTTCTCGCCCAATACAGTAAATAACCGAAGATGATAAGCCGAGCGTCTGTAGTTACATTAAAACTTCGAAAAACTTCAAGAAAATTTATTGATAGATTTCTGATACTTTTTCTCGCCATAAAGCGCGAAAATGTAAATTATTTGCCGAGAATATTCTCGATTTTTTTGTCGCTACTCAATTATATTAAGGTTGCTTTTGTAATAAATGGTGAAATCATCACCGCCGGTTATTGCACCGCCAGTACTAACATCTACTGTGTCATAAGTAGTATTAACAGTATAGTTAGCCGCCGGATAATCAGCATTGTTTTTCTTTACTTTATAGACGTCTCCCGAAACATAGATGATATTGGATAATCCTAATTTATCTGAAAATCCTACTGAAACCGTATCAGTGACGCCCACTCCGGCAGGAATAGTGATTTTACTCACTGTGGCAAACGCCGGACCGCCGTAGGCTGTGCCTCCTGCTGAAATAGTTATATCTCCAGTAGTTGAGTTGCCTTGAGCATCAACGCCAGTGATAGTAACAGTTCCGCTGGGCGAATCGTTATTGGTGGTAGTAATAGAGATATTCCTTGACACATCGGGGTTGGTAATTGCAGTAGCAATTTCTTGCTCTACGCCTGTGCCCGTAATAGCGGCGTGAACCGCGTTTGTTGACGCGGCGAGGACATCCATAAAGAGGTCGGAGTATTTCTCATAGATTATATGCCCAGAGCCAGCTTCGCTGAAGCCACCTGTTGGATTGTTTAGCATTTGGTTATTCTTGACGATATTATTAATGCAACTGCTATCAAATTTTAATCCCCATGTACCATTATTTAAAATCTGGTTGGCTTCTACTATAGAGTTAGTTAAGGATACGCAATCAAATCCCCTCCATGTATTATTGTTAACTTCATTACCAACGAATATCCCATTAGAAACTCCAGTTACCATGATACCATCTTCTGTATTATCTAATACCTTATTATTCTTGATACAGATATTATCAGAGCTACTTTCTACCAGAATTCCTTTTTTTGCGTTTGCGTATATGTTGTTGCCGATAACATTTGCATAATTACCCGTTTCCAAATACAAACCGGCACCAGTACCATCTGACAGCATATTGTTCGATATTATAGAATAGTCGCCCTTTACCCAAATACATCCATATAGCGCATCCGAAGCAGACCGAATCTGATTTGCTTCTACTAGATGATAGTCTCCTGATACATAAATTCCATAGATTCCACCTACAACATTGTTCGCCGAGACCACATATCGTGTTCCTCTGCAAGCTATACCAGAAAAACAATTTGAAATTTCGTTATTTGATATAATCAAATCATTTGCCGAGGAATCAGTTTCTATACTACAACTGCCAGCAGAATCTATAACATTTGATGTTATGGTGTGATTACTTCCAAATATCTCCAATCCAGAACTCACAGTATCTTTGATACTGTTGCTGCTTATCGTGTGTTGAGAACCGTTCACAGTGATCCCGTTATCTCCGGCTGTAGCTATTGAACATCCAATGACCTTGCAATTGGTACTATTGTAATACGTTGATGTTATCCGAATGGCGTCTTTAGTAGAATTATATATGTTACATCCTATCGCTTTGTTGTATTCCCCACACAAACGAATGCCGTAGTAGTCGTTGATTGATATACAGTTAGCAAAAGTGACATGAGAAGCAGGAGGTAGTGATGCGACCTCTGACCCATCATATATATCAAATCCCTCTCTGCTATATTTTGCTCCATTGTCCATTGATATACAATTTGATACTGTGATGTATTTTGGAGTATATTGCGATACGTGAACGCCACATCCTCCATTATTATAAAATATACAATTGTCTACTAGTATTCTATAACCGCCGTCAATGTCTACCGCGTCTGCGTCTTGATTTTGTACGTAGCATTTTTCTATTATTATATTGTTAGATGTAACAGAATTTATCCCATCGTTAGAAAAGTCTGCGCCCAAAATCCCATTTATCTGTAAATCCGATACAATAACATTGTTCTTATCCCTTATCTCAATTGTTGTGCTATTTATTGAAGCGGTACCTTTTAATACTGTAGAAAATCCTTGTCCTTGGAGATGTTGATGACTAAGGGGTTTAATTGTTTGTGCAATATTGTATATACCCTCCATTAATATCACTTTTCCGCCATCCGCGGGTAACGCGTCAATCGCCTGTTGAATTTGGACATCATCTGCCGTCCCGTCGCAGATATAATCTGCTTGTTGTTTTGAAAGAGTGGCACTGTCATTTGCCGCCACAACAAAAGTGGCTGTCCTGGCGACATTGGTCCAGGCAGGATTAGCTTCTGTGCCTTGGGATTTGAGGAATTGGCCGGCAGTTCCTCCGGAAAAAGCAGACATGGTTCCGTCTATTGAGAAATAAGGGATGGAACCTTTTGTAGTAGCTGACCAGTTTTGCCCGGTGCCGCCATATTGAGTCCCAACTACTGTCCCCTGCCAAACACCAGAAGTAATATTGCCGGAAACAGAGAGATTAGTGGTGCTGATATCTTGTCCAATAGTGGTGGGTCCGGGATTTGCCTTGACTAAAAAGACAATGCCCAAAGAAGTAATTAGAGCGCAGGAAACAATCGCCAAAACGTACGGCTTTAAGTTTCTAAAGATTTGTGTTGGTTTGGTCATATTAGTTTATTTTATCATAGCAAAAAATTATGTCAAGAAATTAGACCTTTGACTTTATTAAAGATATTAGAAGGCTAAAATTACTAAACCGACTCCGATAAGTAAAATGGCAAAGAGTTTTTGAAAAAAGAGTTTTTTAGAAATTTCTTCTCGCAACCCAACCCTTTTAGCCCAAAGAGGACGGGCTAACGAAAGAAAAACAGTTAAAAACAACAAAAAAACATATTGAATTCCCTGAAGAGCGTTAATAATCGCCACGCAAGCCAAAGGAGCTAAAGCAATTGCCCAATTTTGCAAAATATTCGCGCCCACTCCCATTACCTGATTAGAAATAAAAATACCAGCGGTTTTTCTTGGAAATTTTCTTCTTTTTTTAAAAATTTCTTTTTTTACTTCTTTTGAAAAAAGCAGAAAACAAATTGCCATTAAAAACCCGCCGATTCTTATCCATATATAACCCGACCAAAATGATTGTTCCATATAAACATATTTAGCCAAAACAAAAGACAAAGAAAAGAAAAAAGCGGCTAAAATACAAATTGGCAAAGATTTGAAATTTATAAATTTTTCTTTTTCAAAAACAATAAGCACGCTTCCTAAAATTAATAAAACAAAAGCAATGCTTTCTGAAAATAATAAAGTTTCTTTGCCAAAAGAAAAAATATAAATTAATCCAAAGGTAAATAAAGGAATAATTCCGCCAATAGCCGGCACTATCCGCGATGCTTCAAAAAGACGCAGACCCTTATAAAACCAAAAAATGGAATAAATAAAAACAGCGCCGGATAAAAGAGCTAAAAAAACCTGAAAAGGTTCGGGTATAGAAAATCCCACCAAAGGAATCAGAAATAAAATTAAAATACCTAAAACACCAATATAAAAAACATAAACTTTGGGATTGGGAATCAATCTGGTTAAAAGATATTTATCTATCAAAAAAACAACTGCCAGAATCAAGTAAGATAAAATTGCTATTAAAATCCAGGACATTGCGAAATTATTTTTTTAATGTTAAAAGTTCCCATTTTTTTTCCTTCAATAAATCCCTGCATAGCTGCTTCGGCTAAATGTCCTTGTTCCAACCAGTCAAAAAGCCATTGATTGGTGTAATCAGGATTTTTCTGTGAAAGCCCGAATCCGGATTTTAACAGCCATCTCTTGTTAAATTCTTCCTGAGAACCAATGCAAGGAGCAATAATAATAGGCAAACCCAAACCTGAATAAAAAGATAGTTCACTCGGTTTTGTGTATAAAATATCTGTTTTTCTTAACGCAGAATTAAATTTTTGAAAATAACGATGAATATCTTTGTCAAAAATGATTTCAACATTTTTACTTAATATCTTTTTTTCAAAATATTGTTTTACTTCTTTTCTGATGCCTGCTGATAAAATTAATTTTACTTTATTGGCTTTAATTTTTTTTGCCAAACTTTTCATAATTTTAATTCCGAGTTTTTTCTGGGCTCCGGCTCCGCCAACAGAAAACATTATAGTCAAAACGCGATTGGATTTTTTTGGCAGATTGCCTAAATGCTTTTTAATTAATGGTTCATAATATTGAAAATATCTTTTCTTGGGGTCAAGGTTCAAAAGCCGTTCTTTCAAGTCCTTTTTTAAAATTTCCATTTTCTTTGCGCCAATATTTTTTTGGGGCAAAGGATAACCGGTTAAAAAAATATTTTCTTTTTTCACTCCGTAAAGTTTTAACCGTTCAACCACTCTTTC
>DAOWKS010000029.1 GCA_030643665.1 bacterium | reverse complement strand
CCTTTATTAGTCAGCTGGTGGAAAAGGAGAAGGTAGCATTAAAAGAATTTTTTCAAATTAAAAGGAGAGGAAGAAAACTTTATCCTCTCCAAATTTCGTATTTGGGCTGTCTCGAGCTTTCGCTTGATAAAACCACAAATTTCAGAAGAAGGGAGGAGAGGTTCTTGTTCTGTTTTTGCTTTGTGAATTCTCACAAAGGAAGTACAATTACCCTTTTAGGAGCCAATTGGCTCAACCTTGCTTTCTTCCTTATTTTTTTCTTACTTGCCCTTGCCAAAAGTTTCTTCGGTGAGCTCCTCAATGAGGATTTTGCCGAATTCTTTCAGCTCGTCAAGAGAAACTCCTGTCCTTTTGGCTTGATTACCCAAATTCCGTTTGGTATCCGAAGTAAATTGGATGCCCTCGTGAGCTATATAATCCTTCACGAGACGGAGGGCAATCTCGCCCATTCTCTTTTCGTCCATTTTTTCTTTTATCACCTCCTCGCTGATTATCAAATTTTTGATAACCAATGAGGAGGTGATATTTTTTCTCTCCCTATTTTTAAATACTAATGAACTATTTATATGATAGCATTTCTTTCAAAACCTGTCAAGTTTTTTAGGAAGGAAAAATTGCCATAATAACAGAAATGTTTTAAAATAACTTAACAACATATTTTTTATAGAAAAAAATTTGACAGATTATTCAAGATATTGTATAAAGACTTAATGTTCAATTATCAAAAAACTTGTCAAAACTTGCTTAAGGACTTGCCGGAAAGACAAAAAATAGTCATTTCACGGCGTTTTGCTTTGTCCGGAGAATCTAAGCGGGAAACCCTTGAATCCATTGGAACAGACCTTGGTATTACCAGAGAGAGGGTGCGCCAGATTGAAAAAGACGGCTTTTCAAAAATTAAACAAAAAATTGCTTCCTGCAAGCCAATTTTCCTTTCTTTTAAAAAAAGAATTCATAACAGCGGTGATTTAAGAAAAGAATCTCTTTTATTAAAAGAATTAGGCGGGGAAAAACAGCAGCCCCAAGTTTATTTTTTATTGACCTTGGCGCAAAATTTTGAAAGATTTCAGGGTTCCAAGGATTTTTATTGTTTTTGGACCGTAAAACAAAAAACATTTAATTTGGCTGAAAAAGTTATTGGAACGTTTTGCAGCCAGCTTAAAAAAATTAATAAACCGGTGCCATTGAAAGAACTCAAAAAACCTTTTTCTTTAAATCAAACTGCTTTAGTTTCTTATTTAGAAATTTCCAAAAACATTCAACAAAATTCTGAAGGGCTTTTTGGCTTGAAAAATTGGCCCGAGATTAACCCAAGAGGAGTAAAAGATAATGCCTATTTGGTTTTAACAAAAACCAAGAAACCCTTGCATTTTATTCAAATAACAAAACTCATTGATAAAGCCCTGCCTCAGACAGTTCACAATGAACTCATTAAAGACCCGAGATTTGTTTTGGTTGGTCGGGGGATTTATGGGTTGCGCGCGTGGGGATACGAACCGGGTTTGGTCAAAGATGTGATTTTTAAGGTATTAAAAACATCCAAAAAACCATTAGCCAAACAAGAAATTTTATCTCAGGTCTTTAAACAGCGGCTTGTTAAAGAAAATACGATTTTATTGAATTTAAGCAATAGAAAATATTTCTCAAAAAACACTCAAGGAAAATATCAAATTAGAGAGACATAAAAAATGTTAATTTTTGATACAGGAATAAAACTTTTATTGCTCTCTTTACCTGTCTTTTTTTTGGTTTTCTTTTATCTTTGTTATTCCTGGGCAAAACCAGAACATCCGCAGAAGAGCGTTATTATCGGAATAGCAGTGAGCATTTTGTATAGTTTTTTGTTTTTTTTAATAGGTTTTATTTTAATAGTTGTAATTTCTCTTATTTGGCAGTATTTAGGACCATTTATTCAACAACTATCTTTTTAATTTTAATTTTAATTTATGGAAGTTTTATTAATACTTGGGTTAATTTTAAAAAACTGGTGGTGGTTTTTTCTGCCAATAATTCTTTTTTTTCCGGCAAAATTTTTTTATCTCTGGTGGATAAGATGGGAAGTTTGGTATAAAGGGCCAAAGAATAAGTGGATTCTTCTTGAAGTCAAACCGCCAAAAGAAATTCTCAAGCCGTTCAGGGCAATGGAAGATATTTTTTCCATTGTCTGGGGGGTTTATGACAGCGCGAACTGGAGAGAGAGATGGTGCGAAGGAGAAATGACAGAAGGCCCTTACTGGATTTCCTGGGAGATAGCCAGTATTGGAGGGAAAATCCATTTTTTTATCAGGATTTTAGAAGTATGGCGGGATATGGTGGAGTCAACAATTTATTCACAATACCCGGAAGCGGAAATCTCAATAGTTGACGATTATACTAAAAACATTTCCCAAGATGTTCCGAATGAGGAATGGAATGTTTACGGTGAAGATTTCTCTTCATTTAGGGATGATTGTTATCCGATTAAGACCTATCCAATGTTTTTTGAAGAGAAGCCGGAAGTAATAAAAGAAGAAAAACGACTGGACCCAATGGATTCTTTATTAGAAGCATTGTCGCGGCTCACGCCGGATGAGCAGTTTTGGCTTCAGATTGTTACTGACCCGGTAGCAAATGAAATTCCTTGGCTGGCTAAAGGAAGGGCATTGGCTGATAAATTAGCCAAAAGACCGGAGCCAACCAAAGCAAAACCAATAGCCCAGGAAGCGGCTGAAATTTTAATCACCGGAAAACAAGAAGAAAAAGAAGAAAAACCAGAAATTATTCCGCCGGAATTTAAATTAACTCCCGGGGAAAGGGAAATTTTGGCTGCTGTTGAAAACAAGATTAAAAAACCGGGTTATAAAACCTGGATTAGGATAATTTATCTTTCCAAAAAAGGCGCGCCTCGCCTTGGCGGCAACCATAAAATAGGCAGATCTTATTTTAACCAGTTTATGACAGAGGATTTAAATCTTATTGTTTTTTATGGGCCCACCAGAACAAAAATTCATTGGTGGTTAAGGGAACGCCGGTTATATTTACGAAAAAGAAAACAATTTAAAAATTATATTGACCGTCTTCCTTCTACTTTTCCGCGGACAATGAGCGGGGAGCCGACCTGGTCTTTTTCACTGCCTTTTAATCTTCCTCCTCGCGGACCCGGAATCAGGGGAACTATTATGTTAAATACTGAAGAATTAGCGACAATTTATCATTTCCCGGCCAAAATTATTACTCCGGCCTTGCCTTATGTTGAGGCGAAGAAAGGAGGACCGCCGCCTAGTTTGCCCACTGAATAACGATTAAAAAATTCCAATGACCAAATCCCAAATCCCAATCAAATCCCAATTTCCTAAATTCCAAACATTTTATTTATTATTTTTTTGGGCATTGGGGCTTAGGGCTTGGTTGGTCATTGGTCATTAGGGCTTGGGATTTACACTTATGAAGGAAGATATTACTTTTTTTGGTGAGACAACTTTTAGGAATGAAAGAAAACGTTTTGGAATAAAAACCGACGACCGGCGCCGGCATATTTATCTAATTGGAAAAACCGGAATGGGAAAATCGGTTATGATGGAAAATATGGCTATTCAGGACATTCAGACAGGCAAAGGAATTGGTTTTATTGACCCCCACGGCGAAGCGGCAGAAAAATTATTGGACTTTGTCCCGGCCAACAGGATAAATGATGTTGTTTATTTTAATCCGTCTGATTTAAATTTTCCCATTGCTTTTAATGTAATGGAGAAAGTGAGTTCTGACCAGCGGCATTTAGTGGCTTCCGGTTTAATGGGTGTTTTTAAAAAAATCT
>DAOWKS010000018.1 GCA_030643665.1 bacterium | reverse complement strand
CAACTAATTTTATCTCTTTGTTATAAATTGGCAATATCCACCTTAGTCGTTCTTCTTTAATTGTTTTTGGCATATTTACACACATATACCAGGATAGTATTCTATCTTGGTAAAAACCGCCATATGTGTGTGGACATTACCTCTCCCTATTGACAAATTTAAATTAAGTATGGTATAATATAGCTATGGAGGTGATAAAATGCTCGTAACGACAAATGGAAAGACTACCTATTTTATAGAAAGAAATGGGACGGTTAGCAAAATAGTGGAGAATTCTCCTGTAGAGGTAGGGTCAGGCGGAAAGCTGCTTGGCGCAAATGAAGGATTAAGGCTATTCTTCAAGCCCAACGGTTTAGACCCGGACGTCAAAGAGGCAAAGGACGTTATTCCGCAGTCTGCACTCTTTGTTTATGCAGGACTGGTAGCTACTAGCCCTGTCAACATGGTGCTAGCCTGAAATAGGTAGTTTCACAGCTCTTTAGGAAAGGTGGCAGGACTCAATAGAGTAAAGAAGTCAACGTACTTCTACCTTCCTGCTAATATCCTAAGCAAGCGTTCAAAGAAGGTTTATTTAGGACAAGAAATCAGCTTAAGTAGCTGGTTTTTTGTTGAAATGCGAAATGATTGAAAAAAAGCAGAAAATATATTATTGAGAATGTTTCGTTCAAAAGAGCTGGAGTTAATCTTGACTTCTATTCACAATATGATATTTTAAAGAATAGAAAACAAGGAGGTGCCCTTTAAAAATGAAATTATTAGATAGAATAAAAGAGATTGCCCCGAATCCAGGTTTGCAAAAGACAACATTTCTTTACACCTGCATTATAGAATGTTTGGGAATAGGCGCTATTTCGTTGCTTTGGAGAAATCCCTTATTGCTTACTTTGGTCCTGATTATCGCAAGTGCCTTTATAATATTGATTGGAAAGGATAGAAAAAAAGACACCTATTTATACATTGCCATTTTCTTCATCGGACCACTATTTGAAGCCATTGCAATATTTTTCGGCGTTTGGGAATACAGTTTACCAAATATAGTTGGGATTCCTATCTGGCTGCCATTTGCGTGGGCAAGTTTTGGAGTATTTATCAAAAGGATTGATTTAGAAATAGTCGTTTGACTTTAAATAAGATAAGGTCAAAAAACACTATTAAATCCTTGATCCTTTACCTGAGAGTTTTTATCTCAGGTTTTTTTATTTAAAAACAGGTTCTAACATCATCCGTCCAGAAGAACAAAGCAGCGAAAGCAGAGGATAACCCTCTGTTTTTTGTTTCTCGCCAAAGGGGCGGTTTTTTGATAGAATAGAAATAGAGATTATGAACATAAAAATCAAATTTAGAAGAATTAAAAAAGAAGATGTCGGAAGATTACAGAAGTTTTATAGAGCTAACGGAATGAGTAATGCTGGAAGTATTAGTAATAGTTTTTTATTGAAATGTATAGAGTCTGAATTAAAAAATTATATATTGTTTTTTATTGCTAAATATGGAAACGAGATTATAGGAGCTGTTTATTTTGTAGATCAGGGTGGTTTAATAACTCTTTGGAGTCTTGCTGTTGATAAAAATTATAAAAATAAGGGCATTGGAGCTAAATTAGTAAAAGAAGGATTAAAAATCCTACGTAGGAAAAAAAGAAATATGGTATCAACAATTACTGATCCATCCAACGTTCCGTCGATTAAATTATTTAGAAAATTAGGATTTTTCAAAGAACGGAAGAGACTTAGGCTAGATAAAATTTTATAATTCTATTTATTTTGGCTTAAAACAGCCTGACTGAGAAGCATTATTAAAAACCTTCAAAAACCGCTCAATTTTCTTTCAAAACCTAGGTTCAAGACCGACTATGGGAGCTAAGTAGCGAAGACAGGGGATAGCCCCTGTTTTTATTTCTACCGAAATGCGAAATGATTGAAAAAAAGCAAAAATTAAGGTAAATTAAATGAAAGCGATTTTTTAAAAAAAATTTATGAAAATCAAAGACCTGCCAAAAATTGAACGGCCAAGAGAAAAATTAATTTCTAAAGGACCGGAAAATCTAAAAGATGAAGAACTTCTGGCGATTTTGCTTCGGACTGGCCGGGAAGGAAAAAATGTTTTGGATTTGGCAAAACAAATTTTAAATAAATACTCAAAAAAGCGGCTGTTAAATTTGAATTATCAGGATTTAATAAAAATCAAAGGTATAAATTCCGGCAAGGCAACAACAATTTTGGCTTCTCAAGAATTAGTTAAAAGGGCTTTGAAAGTGAGAGATGAGACCCTGCCTATTATTAAATCAATTGAAGATGTTTTAGCTCAGGCGGTTTATATGCGAGATAAAACCCGTGAGCATCTAATGGCAATTTATCTCAACGCCAGAAATGAGATGGTTTATAAAAAGCCAATGTTTGTCGGCACTCTTAACGCTAATTTAGTCCATCCCCGGGAGATTTTTAATGAAGCCCTAAAACAAAACGCTGCTTCGGTAATTTTAGTTCATAATCATCCGTCTGGCGATTCAGAACCCTCACAAGACGATTTAGAAATAACCAAACGAATTATTGAAGCTGGCAAAATAATGGGCATAGATGTTTTAGACCACATTATTATAACCAAAACCAAACCATTTAGCTTCAAAGAAAATAAACTAATTTAATTCTTATTCTTGACAAATAAGGTATGTTTTGGTAAATTAGCAATATGGCTAAATTATTGAACTGGGCAATTTTTAATAGAAAATTGAAAGAGAAAAACCTTATTATATTTACACCTCTGGACATAAGGCGCATTTTTGGCGTAAGCAAGGTTGCGGCAACTTTTTTAGTTCATCGTTATACAAAGCGAGGCCTGCTTAAACGGGTGAAACGCGGAATTTATGCCTTATACGACACAGTTGTTCCAGAACTTTATTTAGCAAATAAACTTTACGAACCATCTTATATATCGCTTGAGTTTGCTTTGTCTTATCATCAAGTTATTCCGGAAACTGTTTACGAAGTTACTTCGGTAACTACAAAAGCCACTCGTCGTTTTAACGTTTTAGGAAAAGTATTTACTTATCGAAAAATTAAAAAAGAAGCGTTCACCGGCTATTCTATAAATCAGCAAAGAGGATTGACTTTCTTGATTGCTGAACCAGAAAAAGCTTTTGTTGATTTGACATATTTACGGGTAATTAGCAATAAAAAACCAATCAGTCGTTTCAATAAAGAAAAAATTAATCAAACCAAGGCGTTTAGATACGCTAAATTGTTTAATAATAATAAACTTATTAGCATTATTAGAACTACTTTTTTATGATTTCTCAAGAAACAATTCAAAAATTAGCGACTAAATATCAAACCAGCGAATTCCCAAATATTATTCGCGAATATTTTCAACACCTTTTTTTATCCCAGCTTTACATAATTGAAAACGCCGGGAACCTTCTTTTTAAGGGCGGTACTGCTTTAAGAATTATCTATGGCAGCCCGCGTTTTTCTGAGGATTTAGATTTTTCAATCTTTGGCATAGAACCTCGTCGACAAAGAGATTTTATTGAAGATATTTTCACTGCGGTTTTATATGAAATTGAAAAAATTGGAATAAAGGTAGAACTTGGACCAAAGCCAGGTTCTACTGCCGAGGGGTATTATGGTGATGCTACATTTCAAATCTACGAATATCCGCCCGTTGTAGTATCAATAAATATCTCTTCGCGCAACGGCCGCGAGATAAAAGGGGAGGTAGACAGCATCGCTAACGAATTTGTCCCGACTTATAATGTATTTCATTTATCGCAAACAGCGATTGTTAATGAAAAAGTTTTTGGCGCGTTATTACAACGTAAAAAAGCTCGTGATTTTTATGATTTATATTTTATTATGCGCAAGGGTTTGCTAAACAACGAGCAAAAGAAAAAATTAAACGGCATCAAAAATAAAATTATTTTAAAAACAGAGGAAATAGAT
>DAOWKS010000022.1 GCA_030643665.1 bacterium | reverse complement strand
TATGCATCGGAATATTTTTAATATCTTATATCGCCTTAAAATCGGTATAACAACAGAAGTGCCTATTCCGCCCCAGGAATTGATTTCTGGCCGAGCTGATGCCATACTTTGCATAAATAATGAGAACTATGTTTTAGATATTAAAAGTATGAATAGTATGATTTTTAGAAACCTCTCTGAACCAAAAAAAGAAAATGTTGAACAGCTCCAGCTTTATCTTCATTATTTTAATATCAAAAAAGGGCTCTTGCTTTATATAGACAAAGACAAGCAGGAAATGAAAGAGTTTGTGGTTGATTACAATGAAAATCTTGTTCGCGTTCTTTTGCAAGGGTTTGAAATTCTTAAACAAAAAATTGAATCTAATATTATTCCGGCAAAACTTGCCGATTATTCCAGTAATTGGCAGTGTCAATATTGCCAATTTAAAGATGTATGTTCAATGGCCGGCGCAGGAGAGCTCAATTGGGAAGATTTTAAAAAGAAAATTGAGGGTTACGGAAGCAAATTGTCGGATTGATATAAACTATTTTCTTTCAAAACATATAATTTTTTGTCGTGTTTATTCCAAAATATCGTAGATTCCGTTGAAACGGAATTTTTTGATGAATTTTCAAATTCAGGCAAATCTACGATATTTATCCTGTCTCGTTCGTCAATTTCAGTGATTTTAATGCTATTCTCAGTACTGAATATTAAATAATTAGAATTAAGCCAAAAACAATCTCTAATTTTTTCAGAGAGACGGAACAGAAAAATCTTTTCATCGTCTGATAGAAGCCAGATTTCCGACTCTGAAAAATAAACTATTTTTTGAAGGTCGGGAGAAATTTTTAAGCCCAGTATTTTTTCAAAAAATTTATCAAAGGATTTTGTGTTTTGGTCAAATAAATACAAGATTTCGTTTTCTTGAAGAAAAAGAAAATTCTGGAATACTTTTAGAGTATAGCCGGTTTCTTTTTTTATTGGAAAAGGTATGGCGCTTAGTTTTGTTTCGTTTTTGTAAAGATTGCCGGAAATGTCTAAATAATAATTATTATTGTTAAAAATTTCAAAGGCAATAATATTTTCAGACAACGGAATGATTTCTTTTTCAGTTAACACTGGTTGAAATTCATCTATTTTTAAAATAAAGTTTTTTTTCTGTTCTTTCATTCCTGTATTTAAGTAAATTTCTTTTGAATTATCGGAAAATTCTAAATTTAACAAATCAACCCCTTTTGCGAAAATATCTGTTTCTTCAATTAAATGACTTTTAATCATTTTCTCTAAATCATAAAGTTTCAAATCCCAGACGTTTTCTTCAATTTCTTTCAAAATTATTTTTTTTCCGTTAGGCGAAAACCAAAAACTTTGTATTCCTTTTGTTAAGAGGTTGAATTCTGGATTTTTTGGAAATAAAATAATGTTTTTAGCATCGGTAACTTGTTTTTCTTTTATTTCTAAATTTTTTTCCCATGGGAAAAAACCATCTTTTTTTACTTCAATTTTGTATTTTTTTGGCAAAAGATTATCACTAAGAGCTGAACCAAAGAAAAAATCGGTCTTTTTGACTAATTTTCCATCTAAATAAATCTCGCTTTGTTTTGGCAGGATATTCAAGAAAAATCCGCCGGTCTGGCTGATTTTTTTTCCGCCGCCTGGCGGATCAAAATCAAATCTATATCCCTGGGAATAGAAGATTATTGAAGGCGCAATTGTTAAAAATAAAAACAAGCAAATTAAAAACAAAATAGTCCGGATTTTCTTGGTCATTAAGTATATTTTATCTCAATGTTGACAAATGGTAAAGTCCTTACTATATTTTTGGGCTGAGAAGTTTTTTTACCTTGGCTTATTTTTTTATTCCAAAAAATCTGTTAAGATAACTTAATATGTCTTTTTTGCCGAAAATTGAAAAAATTACCAGAGATGCGACAATTTCGCATTTCTTTTTAATGTTTGGCTATAAGCTTTTTTCTTTGTATTTTCCTTTGTTTTTAGTTGTCAGTGGCTTGTCTTTGCCGGAAGTGGGTTATACTTATCTTTTAATTTATCTGCCGATTGCCATTTTTGCTCCTTTGATTGGTTTTTTAAATCATAGAATAAATCCAATAATTTTAGCCGGCGTGGGAATTTTTGGTTATGGAATTTATTGCTTGGGAATGATTTTAATTCAGCCGGGAATTTTATTTTATTTTCTCCAAGTTTTTTTAGGAATTTCCGCTGCTTTGTTTTTTGTCAGTATAAGAGGAATTTTGATGTCAGCTAAATTAGAAAATCCTGACCAAGCTTTTGCTTGGTTTTATTCAGCCCCTTTTTATGCCAATGCTATAGCTCCGGTTGTGGGTTCTTTCTTTATTTGGAAATTTAATTTTTTGGGAGTTTTTGCTTTTGGTTTTTTTATCCAAATTATCAACGCTATTTTTTGCTTAACCCAACTAAGAAAAAATAGTTTTAAAACTATGACAAATCAGGACAATCGCACTAATTTGTCAGAAAATAATTTTATTAAAAACTATCAAAAGGTTTTTAAAAAACTAAAGGAAAAAAGTATTTTAGGACCGATTTTGGCTTGTTTTTCTGTTTTGCTTTTAACCGGGTTTTACCGCGCCTTTTTTGTTTTATTTTTAAAGGATTTGGGCTGGTCGCAAAACTTAATTTTGGTTTTTATTTCTTTATTGTCTTTAGTGTTTTTGCCGATTTCTCTTTTTGTTATAAAACGAATAGGACAACTGAAAAGCCAAAAAAATATCTTCCAAGGCGTTGCTATCAGCGGAATTTTTTCAATTATTTTAGGGGTTTTGGGTGTTTTTTCCAACTTTTATACTATTTTTTTAGTAAAATTAGGTGAAGGCATTGGTGGTTTAATGTCTGGTTCCGGGAGGAGCGGATTGTTAACCAAGAAATTAAAAGAACAGCCTAAAGAAGCCGGCGCTATAGATACAATTTTTTCGCCTTTGGGAGTGGGTTTGGGCTCTTTATTTTCCGGCTTAATTATTGGTTTTTTAGGTTTTAGCAATTTGTTTATTTTAGGCGGGGTTTTTGTTGCTGTTGCGGCAATCATTGGAAGAAAATTGACCCGGTAAAGAAAATTTGCCAGATTGAGGAATTTAGAGTATATTAAAGAAAAAATGATGTCTTTATCTTTAGTAAGAAAAATTGGCATTGACCTTGGAACTTGCAACTCTTTAGTGTTTTTGCCCAATAAAGGAGTGGTTTTTGAAGCGCCTTCGGTGGTAGCGGTTTCTTTAAATGAAAATAAAATTT
>DAOWKS010000026.1 GCA_030643665.1 bacterium | reverse complement strand
CTTTTTAACATAATGCTTTTAGTAGAGTTTTTTTCCGGGAAGATTTTTGTTGCCGAAGTAAAAGAAAGAAAATTAATAATTGGCATCGCGGAAGCCATTAAAAGAATTAAAAAGCAATTAAGAAGAAGCTAAAAATTCCTTGTTATCCTAATTGCTTTTCCCTCAATTAAAGCTTCGGCAACTTTTTTGTAAGCCGATGATAAAATTCTCTGAAATGTGCTTTGCGAAGTTTTCATTCGTTTGGCGCATTCAATCTGGTCTAAATCTTTTATATTTTTCAATCTCAAGGCCTCTACTTCTTCAGTAGTTAATTCAACCATCTCCAAAAACCTTATTGGCACCCCCTGGGGTTTAAAATAAGTTATATCGGGATTAAATCTAATCCTTCGATAAAGGCGTGGTCTTACCATAACTAAATTTCTTATTTTCGGAATATATACATTCATACATTGCCGAAAACAAGGTTCTCCGCTGAAAGCGGAGGTTCTTACCTGTCCTTTAGTTCAGCCAAACGTTCTTTAATGGCTTTTAATTCTTGTTCTAAATCTTCAACCTCGTCTTTTAACACTTCTGATTCTTCTTTTCTGGTATAAAACCTTCTGCCGCCGAATCCCCTGCCCCAACCTTCTCCGGCGCCGCAGGGACCTCTGCCCCAGCCAGTGCCCGGACCAAAACCTGAAGGACCTGTTCCGTTAAATCTTGGTGACATAAATTTGTTTCTTTGATTTAATAATAATTTGATAACCCGACCTTTCTATTTCAAGCAAAGCGAGAAAAAAGGTTCTGCTTTGCAGGTTCTTATTTTGAGTATATACCCATAACAATACCTTGTCAAGCCCCCGCAATCAAAAAAACCGCCCCGCTGCAAGCGGGACGGTTTTTTTGAATCTGAATCAACTCTTAAATGCGAGTTACATTTGTTGCGTTGGGTCCTTTTGGAGAATCGGTCTTCTCAAAAGACACCCTGTCCCCTACTTTTAACTCTTCGTAGGTTACGTCTTTGAGTTCGTTGCTGTGAAAAAACAAATCTTTGTCTTCGCCATCAACAGTAATAAATCCAAATCCTTTGTCTGTAAGGTTTTTAATTGTTCCCTCCATGATTGTGATTAAATATAAATTAATTAATTTTAGCTCCCTGAATAAACTCGACTAAATTTTGATTAAGGCAACTATCTGTAAACAATATTAACATCTTAAAATAATTAGTCAACCCCGTTTAGAATCTCTCGGACTATTTCCTTTGCAAACCCCTGTTTTTCATAGTATTTTATTCCCCTTTCATCCAACGCGCTTGCCATATTCGCGCCAATAGCGCCGGCAATTACAATATTCACATCCTTGTCAGCCAGCATTTTAGCCACGGCAAATCCTGCCCCGCCGCCGCCAACAGCAAAGGGATTAGAAATTGCTTCTAACAGTTCTCCCTTTTCATCAAAAATTAAATAATACGGGGCGCGCCCTGCTTGAGAACTTATTTCTGCGTTCTCGTTTTTGTTGATTACGGCCACAGCAATTTTCATAATTTTGAATAAAGTGAAAAATTAGAAGACAAAAATCTTAATTTTTGGGTTCATAATTTTGAATAAAGTGAAAAATTAGAAGACAAAAATCTTAATTTTTGGGTTCATAATTTGAACTAAATAATTGGTTTTTTAAATTTGAGAAGTTTGTCGACCAAGAGCCCGTTAATAATAGAAAATAAAATCATATAAAAAGTAAGTATTATAACAAATGTCAACCCAAAATAATAAATCATCAAAGGCAAAAGAGGTATCTTAATCGCCCGATTATAAAGAAAAACCGCGATAAAGGACTCTTTCATTCCTTTTTCCTTAAGGTCTGCCAGAAGAGGATACCACATATATATTGGTCCCATAGATAAAATTCCCGCCGCAATTGATACAAACCAGCCCTTAATTCCGGCGCTTTCTCCAATAAATTTTGCTATTTTTTTGGCATCAAGAAAAAGATTTGAAATAAATATAAAGATAAATACCAAAATAAAAACAGGAATAATTTTCTGCAAAAGCTCAAAAAATTTAATAAAGGCGTCTTTACCTAAAGGAAAATTAAAAGATAATAAAATTAAATAGAAAATTGCAACTATGATGAAAAAAATCCAGCCGCCGCCAATTTTTTCTGAAATCCTGTTTGTCATAAAAAAGATAACGTAAAAATAGTTAGAATTGCAATTACTAATGCCGTCAAAAAACTCACAACATTTCTTGTAATTGCGAATCTTTTTCCCAGCATTAAAGATTCTGCCGGCAGTTGAATCAGGCCAACGCTAACCCAAGTCAAAATAAAAGCTGTCACGGAAATCAAACTAACTCCCTGCTTTAAAAATTCTCCTCCTATAATATAGCTGGTGATTGGATTTCCTGCTGCTATACTGCCGAATATCGCTCCAAGCAAAGGATCTATAATTTTATTACCGGTAAAAATACTCTCATAAAAACTTTTAGGTATCGTTACAATGGATAAACTAACCAGCATAATAACCCCCAAAATAATCGGTAAAACCTGCTTGAAACCGTTTAAAGTTTTAATTAAAGATTCTTTTAAAATTGACTGCGTCATATTATTTTCATTCTACCAAAAAACCTACAATTAATTAAGCTAAATATTTTTGAAACCAATCAACAACAATTTGATATGTTTCATCTCTATTAACTTCTAAGCCGTGGCCTGCTCCCTTAATAATTATCTTTTTCTTTGGCTCGTTTGCGTTTTGAAAATATGCTTCCATTTCTGAAATAGGAACCGTATCATCTGCGGAACCGTGGATAAAAAGAATGGGATAATTAATTTTCTTGATTGATTCCGGTAAATTGTAATTTTCTAAATCTTTCCAGAATTGCGGCTTTGTTTTGGTAATTATTCCGTCAAGTTTAGTCCTGGTTGAGATTCCTTCTGGATTATAGCCATCACCAAATAATTTTGATATAACTGCCTTTGGGCGCGATATGGAACCTGTCATAACCAAACATTTAATCTTTGGCTCTAAAGCTATAGTGGTGGCTGTCCCGAATGACTGGGCAAGAATACCAATTCTTGAATTATCAACTTTGGGTTGTGAATAAACAAAATCTAATATTTTTGATAAATCTGATTTTAATTTAGTTAGAGAAGTTTCGCTATAATCGCCCTCGCTTTCTCCGCATCCGGAAAAGTCAAACCGATAAACTAAAAATCCGCTTTCAGAAAGTTTTTTCGCAATATTGTCAAACATTCCTGCCTCTTCTTTAGTTACGCCAAAACCATGAACCAAAATAACTGTTGGATATTTCTCTTTTTCAGCCAAAGGACTGGTTTCCAATCCAATAAGCTTTTCTCCAAATTCATTTAAGGTCGTAACTTTTATTTCTTTCATATCATTATTCTACTGTGTCCGTCCGTAGCTTACAAGCAAAGGAGGACCAAAAAACCGTTTCGCTGCAAACGGGACGGTTTTTAAATTTTCATATTAAATTTCAATTACTCGGCCTACTCCTCCTTCAATGTACTTTTGAGGATATAATTTTTTAAGTTCAGCTTTGTGCCGAGTGCAGTGGGTAGGACAGACTAATTTTAAATCTTGGAATAACTCAAATTCTTTAAATCCGTGCATCCCTCCAATAATCGCATAAATCTTCCCGAATTGTTTAGCCGCATCCAAAATATGACTCATTTCAGGATGGGAACAACCAACGATTAAAACAATTCCTTTTTCAGTTATAATTCCCAGGCTTTGTTCTATTCCGTCTAATTTGCCGGTAGAAAATACATTTTTATGAATTTTAGTTGGCTTGGAAAATGAATCAGGATTATAAATTTTAACTTTCTGATTTACTTTCAAAAATTCAGCCAATCCTCCTGTATGGTCAAAATGATTATGGGAAATAAACACCTCGTCAATTGAATTAGGGTCAATTCCTAATTTTTTCATATTGTCTAATAAAATCTTTCCGTTGCCTCCAGTATCAAATAAAATCTTGGGAGTATTCCCTGTCTCAACTAAAGCGGAAAAGCCCCAATTTGCCTGAAGGTCTTTTCTAAAAGCAGTATTGTCATAAACAATAGTAATTCGCATATTACTCAAAAAATTCTTTCATAGATTTTTACACTTTTCTGAGTTTAATTTATCACTTTTTTGCTTAAAAAACAAACTGGTCTAACAAAAAACGCAACCTTTTGGAATTTTCTGCGTTATATTAAAATGAAGGTAGAAAATCCTTTTTGTTTTTGATATAATTTTGATATGAATCTAAAAGAAGAAAAGGAACTAATCAAAGAAGCAAAGAAAAATCCAGAGATTTTTGGCAAACTTTATGACCAATATTATTCTCAAATTTTTGGCTATGTATTAAAAAGAGTAGCCGATTTAGAGATTGCTCAAGACATAACTTCTGAAACATTTTTCAAAGCCCTGAAGAAACTCTGGCAATTTCGCTGGCGTAATATCCCCTTTTCTTCCTGGCTTTACCGAATTGCTAATAATGAAATCGCCAACTATTTTAGAAAAAATAAATACAAACCAGTTTCTTTAGAGAAGATTCCAGAACCAATTACTGTCACAAATCCCTCTACTGAAATCCTGGAAGCCGAGCAGGAACTGAAAAAGCATCAGGACTTTCTAATACTTCAAGAAAAGATTACTCAACTCCCCGTTAAATACCAAGAAGTAATAACTTTAAGATTTTTTGAGAAAAAGAAAATTAAGGAAATCGCTGAAATTTTAGGCAAAAAACAAGGGACAATAAAATCCTTGCTCCATCGGAGTTTAGAAAAATTAAAAAAATAGAATAAACCTATGGCAAAAACAAAATTACTTTATTTAGGAATAGGGATATTTGTCGCTTTATTTGTTTTGCTTTTCGCTACTGATTTATTAAATTATCCTCTTTGCTCTGACCGTTACCCTGTTTACTGTTGGCATAAGTCAAAACTAATAACCGAAGAGCATATTCCCTGTTCTAATAACGAAGATTGCTCTATTGAGAAAATGCAGGATTTTTGTAGTCCGGGGCATCCCAGTTTATTGAAATGCGCCGGGGCAAGATATTACTGCGGAAGCGAAGGATACTGTATAGGATGCGATTGTCTCTGGCTTCTACCAACCCATTGGAAAGTCAAATAATAAATTATTTAATGTTAGTGGGAATATGGTAAAAAATTCATTATTATTTAAACAAATTTTACCAAGTTGGGTAAGGTGGATAATTTTAGGATTTTTTCTTTTTCTTATTATTTTTCCTTTATCTCCGTTGTCAGCTTTGGCGGCTTTTGGCAGCCTTTATCTTATTCCTATTCTTCTCATTATTTGGATTTTTTGCGGTTGTTATTGGATTTTTTTCGAAAAAGAAAGAACGAAATTTTTGCCAATTATTTTGATTTCAATTTCAATTTTAGTCGGATTTCTTTCCTTTAAATTAGGAATTTTTTGGATAAGCTGGATTTTAGCATTTGTGCTTTCTATTTTTTCAATTTATTTAATTGTAAAAAAATGGGGAAGAACAAAAGGAAAAGTTATTTTAAGAACACTTTCTGTAGTTTTTGGAATTATTCTTATTTTAAATTTACTTTATCCGTTTAATCCTTTTGCTTCAATGTGGGGATTTTTTGGCACTGGAAAACTTATCGCTACTCATAATTATCCTTGCAATCATTGTCAAAAAGAAAAATGGGAATGCGATATATTGATATGCAATTTTAAACCAGGGGTAAATTTTTGCCCCGAAGGAATATGTGATGATTTTAAAAACATTAAAAATTGTTATTGTTGCGAATGTATTAAAAATTTTAAATACTGTGAAAACTGTTTCTTATATTGGAACAATAGCTATAGGTGTAATTCATCTACTGGAAAATGTGTAGTAGGCTGGTAAAAAACAATTTTTAATCGTAAATTTATTCTATTAAATTTTTATGAAACAATCTTTCAAAATAATTATCATTTTATTCGCTGTAATAATTGGTTTAATTGCCACTTGGTTTTCGTTGGATAAAACTACCAGATGCAAATTGATTTATGGAAAAAATATCTGCAATTTTTATGCAATGATGGATACTGTAAGCCATAGTCCTGAAAGTTCTGATTTTGAGAAAGCGATGCAATTGTGTCAAGAAATGAGCGATGTTCCTAAAAAAGATAGTTGTTTTGAATATATTGCTCAAGTGGTTTCTTTCTATAATGTAGAAAAAGCGAAAGAGGCATGTGACGAAATTAAGGGATTTGATGGCGTTTATGGCAAAGAAGATTGTTATGAAATAATTCAAAAACCAGATGAAAAAGAATTTGCCAGACAAATCATTGAAAAATTTATGATTGCCAGAATTCAAAAAAATCAACCATTTGCTGAGAGTTTTCTAACCGACAATGCCAAAGAGCGATATCTCGTACGGAGCGACCCGTATTTAATAATTGGACTTTCTAATCCCCACCTTACCAGTTATGAGATTTTAGAAACAGAAAAATTAGATTCTACTCAATTTAAATTTAAAGTAAGAATCTATGAAGCATATACCGGCGAGGGAATAATTGATTATTTTGATGAAACTTTAATTGTAATCAAAAAGGACGATCAATATATGGTTGATTCAATGGAACGAAGTCAAATATATAAATATGACCAAAAATAAAAACGCTATTAAAATAGGTATTTTGGCAGGAATTATAGGGTTTATCCTAACTTTTTTATTTGTAAAAATTGATTTACTTAATTATCTTAAATCTACCGAGGAGATTACGCCTAATGGGGCAATTATTGAAGATTGGCAACTTTCAAAGATAGCACCTACTAAGGAAATGGTTGGAAATATTGTCCTTTATGCAAATAGCAGATGGGGAGCTATTTA
The DNA here is from genome assembly GCA_030643665.1 of bacterium. Lineage (GTDB taxonomy): Bacteria > Patescibacteriota > Minisyncoccia > Minisyncoccales > JAGMAB01 > JAGMAB01. The sequence goes on along the minus strand of DAOWKS010000026.1, from coordinate 4,700 downwards.
TGAAAAGAGTGAAGAAGGAGTGAAAATAGCTTCTTTATTGATTCACAAACTTTGTGAGCTAAATTTACAAGCCAGATGCATTGTTAGTGAAAAAGACCTCCAAGGGATGAAAAAAAAGAATAAGATTATAGAATTGGTTTTCAAAAAACCAGTAGATATTACTATTTCTCAATGGATTGAGCTAAAAGAAAGGTCTCATATCCCAGTTGATGAAAAGGGCTATAGAATTTTAGAAGATGTGGAGACTACTTTGTTTATTTTAGAAGATAATTTAGATGAAGGATTAGAAGCTCATATTTTAATTGGTCACGGAATCGAAAGAACGGGTTATAGTTGCTGGGCAATAAAACAAGAAGACAGTAATAAGTTAGATAAAAGTTGGATTGAGGAAATAAATAAACTAATAAAATAAAACGCAACCTTTTTTGACCTGATGCGTTCTGTTTATAGAAAGGTCGAAAATTAAGGTTGTATTAACCTAAGTATTCAGAGTTATTTATACTGAGTTTATCAAAGTATGGAAAAAGAGGACTTAATCAAAAAATTAGAAAATATAGAAACTCCAAATATTGAGATTCAAAGCCACAAACAAGGGCTTAAATTTGCTTTACTTAACTCTGGATATCCCGCTGAAAGCGGGACTATTATGTTTTACACAAAAAGATTAGTTCCAGTGGGAGTTGCCCTGGCTTTAATTTTAGTGGTGGGATTTACTGTAATTAACCCAAAATTACAAATTGCCCGAGCAATGGAAATCGCCAAAAACGACCCCCAAATCAAAGAATTGATGGAAGAATACGGAGTGGAAATTAAGCAGATAAAACTGCAGAATGGCAAAGCTTATGTTCTGCTTACCCTTCCCGGGGAAAATTTACCTCCTGAACTGGAAGAAAGAACCCTCGGCACTGAGGAAGAAGCCGCTCCTAAAGGCGGAATGCGCGGACCCGGACAATTTTTCATTTCTTACCAAGATCCTGTAACAGGCGAGATAACACAATCTTCGGGCTCAATTGCCGAAATAGACCTTAAGGCAAAAAGAGTAAGAAAACTGGAAATGGTTGAAAAAATGAAGATTAATATTGCTCCCTTAACCGCAGAGGAAGAAACCAGAGCAATTGAAATTGCCAAAAGCGAGCCAAAGATTCAAGAGATGATTCCTGATTTAGAAAAGAGAGAAATAATTGTCAAGCCTTTGCCTCCTTGTAAACTTCGCTTAAATGAAAATCCTGATGATGGAATGGAAATTACTTCCGCGGATCCGAAAGAAGATAAAAAAGCCAATGTGATTTTCAAGTCCGATGAATATCAGGATATAATCACCGTCAACTTAACTACGGGTAAAGTAGAAGGGGCGGTGTCATTCTCAACAGGAAGCAAAATTGAAAGACCCGAATTAGAGCATCCTTATCCTATCAAACTCAAGCTTTATCTTGAGCCGAACGGAATTGAAACCCTGTCCGATGAAGGAGTAATAGAAATGTATGAAGGAGTCAAACCAAGCGAAGATATAACTACCAATGAAAAAGAAATATTTGCGGCAATACTAAAGGAAATCGGCGAGAAAGACGGCAGAATTAAAGATTTATTAAAAGATAATGATTATGAAATTTTGGAGGTTATCAGGTCAAAACCAATTACCACAAAAACTGAAACAAGCATAGAAACAAAAGTGGAAACCGCCACTGTGGTTTTAGAAAAAGAAAGCACAGGAGAGAATTACTGGATTACTATTAATTTGGCAAACAACACTGTAAAATCAATAGAAAAAGAATAATCTCTGGATAATAATAAATCAAACTTTAAAACCGTCCCGCTTACAGCGGGGCGGTTTTAGTTTTGTTTCTAAACCAATCTGGAAGATTGACTTAAAAATATCTGTTGATTCATTTTACCGCGCACCCCCTACAGGTTAATCTCATTTTACCTGGAATAATGATTAATAATCCATAAGTGAGCGGAGTAAATTTTTGACCAATACTGGTATTAAACTTCTCAATCTATCTTTGAAAATCGGCGCTTTTTCACTATTTTCTTTTGCTTCTCGTTTTATAAATTTAGGCTTTAAAGTTAAAAACCCAAAAATGGCAATTCCATTGGCTGAACACCGGCCGGTAACTCAAACATGCTGTCGGGAATACTGCCAAAATCTATATTCTTTATCTCTGCCACAGCTTTGCCTTCAGCCGTAGTTGTTTCTATCCTGATGGGCAAGCCGTACTTTGTCCATATCCACATCTTTACCTCTCCTGTTTGAGAACTGTATTCAACGACCAGGCAGGTTTTTCCGTCTAATACTTCGGTGTCAAGAGTCACTGGATTATAATCCATTACCGACTCAGCTTGCTCGGTTGGAGTTTCCCCCGCCGTTTCTTTAGCTTTACTAAAATCCATTTTCATAGCTATACCCTGAGCCGGAATATACGTATAAGCTATTTGCGTACTCTGGTCCATCAAGAAAACCACGCTTTGTCCTTCATAGCTTCCTTCCCATCTTAATTTATATCCTTTTAACCAGAATTTGACAGTTATTGGCGCCTGGTCGGGAGTAGTTATTACTGCGTCATACTTGTAGGAAACCACGCCTTTCGCCTTAGCCAAAACATCAGCTAATGATTCGGTTTCTTCTTCGACTTTTTCTTCTTCGACTTTTTCTTCTTCGCCTGGCGAGACTACTCCTTTCTCCGCTTCTTTTTCCCCGCAGCCGGCGCCTACCAAAGCTAAAACTGCTAAGAGTAAAATTGGAACAATTAATGTTTTGCGCATAATATTTGTATTTAATTAATTATTTGACCTTTGATTTGATAAATCCTCTTTAGACCAGGTTTTATTGCTTTGGACCGAATGTGATATTTATATTGGTGTACCCGGAATAATCACTGCTATCCCTTACCAGAACAACAGTCTGTTGTCCGTCTTTTTCTACGGTCTGACCTACATACCTATAAGTTAATCCAAACATCTGCATCGCCTCCTCATCTATTGGTGATATCCAACCATCGGTCGGTAGCTGTGCTTCATAAAAATCCATAACCGTATCAACACCGGCTGAAGTTAAATATTCAACAACAATGAAATTTGTATTTGGCACAGGCCCATAGTAAACCCTGGCCGACCCAGGGTATCGAGGCACGTCTTGAATGTCTTTTCCGGCAACATCCGATGTTGGTACCCCGGAAGTAATACCATTGTCTCCATCCGAAACTGCTGGTTCTCCGCCCCCGCAACCGGCGCCTATCAAAGCTAAAACTGCTAAGAGTAAAATTGGAATTAAAACTGCTGTTTTGCGCATAATATTTGTATTTAATTAATTATTCGACCTTTGAATTTAGAGAATTGAACTCCTATTCCTATTATAACAAAAATAATAAACAAAGATAACCATTGGGTTGGAGATAAACCAAAATAGCGGGGGTCGGACAAAGGAGTGCCAGAAGCCCGGGTGAAATCTAAAAAAAACCTGGAAAAAGAATATAAAAATAAAAAATAAAAAAATAACTGCCCCGGCATTTTTAATTTTGGCTTTAAATATTTTAAAATTAAAAATATTAACAGATTAGCGATGATTAAGTACTCGGCTACAGGATGCCTCATTATTCCATCCGGCCACAAAATGCCCCAGGGCAAAAAGGTTTCAGCTCCTTGGTGGTCGTTAATCAAAGCACAGCCAATCCTGCCCACGGCAAAGGAAACAGGAATAATTAAAGCTGCCATATCTGCAATTGGAAAAAACAGATGAAGATTTTTGGCTAATTTTAGATACAAAAAACCGGCTAATAAAACTCCCAACAATCCTCCTAAAATACTCAATCCCCCTTGACCCAGCAACATACTTCCTGCGGCTCCGCCCAGAAACACCCAAATAAATAAATTGTGAATAATCTTAGTATCAATTCCTTTTTTGGGAGCCTGTCTCAACACAAAAAGATAAGCTATTAAAGCCCCAATAGCCACAAAAATTCCCCAAACTTGAAGTGTTATCGACCCTATCGCGATTTCGCTAAACGAAAAATAAGGCATAGGATTCCGCCAATAATCATTAAGTCGGCGATGTTAAAAATAGAAATTGGCAGAAAGAAAACTTTAATCCAGTCAACGACATAACCAAAATAAATTCTATCAAAAAGATTACTCAAGCCACCTAAAATAATCAAAGAAAATCCAGTCATCAAAAGAAAATCTTTTTTCTGCCAGCTTTTGAAAAATAAAAAAAGAAACAGCAATACTGCTACTCCCATTAAAATATAAAGTGAGGCGGAATTGAAAGAAATAAAATATAAATTTGGATTTTTAAAAAGTTTTAATTCAATCAGATTGCTCTGATATAAGTCATGAGAATTCAAAACAAACCATTTACTCAAGCGATCTAAAATTATCAGACCCAAACTGAAAAATACTAAAAACATTTTTATTATTCTTCCCATTTGTTGCATTATCTCATTTTACCAAAAAACCGCCTTCTAGGCGATAAGTGTCCGAACATCTTATTCGGGGTGGTCAGAAATTGATTAGTTAAGCTAAATAATTTCTAAAGCTCAATATTAATATATCTTTTGATAAACTTTGTTTATTTACTTTTAATTTTAAGGGGGAGTTTTAGGAAAAAAGTGCTTCCTTTATTTTGTCGCGACTGAAAATACAAATCGCCGCCCAGCAATTCTGTAAACCTTTGGGCGATAAAAAGGCCCAAGCCGCTGCCGCTT
>DAOWKS010000042.1 GCA_030643665.1 bacterium | reverse complement strand
TTTTAAAAACTTTTTTGAATGGCTTTTCTTTAAGACCGCCAAGAAAACCGGAATGATGATAATATTTTTTTTGTTCCATTTTTCTCCCGCTAACTTTTAATTTTGCGATATTCTTAACAATTACCAAAGCTCCGTCATCCTTATAAGGTAAAAAATCCGGCTTGTTTTTCCCGCGCAAAAGAATAGCAATTTCAGTTGCTAACCGGCCAAGAATTTTATTATCTGCGTCAATTATGTAAGTTTGGCGTTTCATTTGATAAGTTCTATTATTGCCATTTTTGCTCCATCTCTTTTTCTCGCTCCGAGTTTGATAATTTTACTATAACCGCCTGAACGATTTTGATATCTTGGAGCAATCTCATCAATTAATTTCTTTACTATTTTTTTGGAAAAAAACCGTAAAAGCTCTCTTCTTGAAGCTAAATCCTTTTTTTTGGATTTACTGATAAATTTTTCAGTGAAACCAGAAACTTCCTTGGCTTTAGCTTGGGTTGTTCTAATTTTTTCTTTCAAAAAAAGAGCGCTAGCCAAGGTTTTTAATAAGGCAATTCTTTGATTTCGTTCTCTACTTAGTTTTCTTCCTTTTTTCTTTTTTCGCATAATTTTTCTTTACCCTGTTAAATTGCTTTGCACCAGCTTTGCTGGATTTAACAGGGTGAATTGTTTTTTTAACAGGTTTTTTAGTCGTTTTTTGAATTGTTTTTTGAACCGGTTCCTTTTCTATCTTCTCTATTTTTTTGAATGTTCCGGCAAACAAGGAAAATTGCTTTACTAAAATCTCTGCTGCTTGAGAGAAAGCGTCTTCCGGAGTAATAACGCCATCTGTTTCTATTTCCAGAAATAATCTGTCGTAATCTGTCCGCTCGCCTACTCTCATATTTTCAATTTGATAACTTACTCGTTTAACCGGAGTAAAAATGGCGTCTAAAAGCATTGTTCCTATTGCTAATTTTTCTTTCTTCCTTGCTTCACGGGGAAAATAACCTATTCCTTTTTCAATCAGCAATTCTATTTCCAATTCCGCCGTCTTTTTGGTTAAAGTAGCAATATGACTGGACTTGTTTATTAATTCCAATTGACTCGGTATTTTAATATCCGAACCTTTAACTTTTTTTTCGCCTTTAATTTTTAAATTTGCTTTTTGAGGTTCGTCAGTGTATATTTTAAATCTTAACTGCTTTAAATTCTGCATAATCAAGATTATATCTTCTAAAACTCCTGAAATGGTTGAAAATTCATGAGCAACGCCTTTAATCTTCATTTGGGTTACAGCTGCTCCTTCCAAAGAAGAAAGTAAAACTCTGCGAAAAGAATTGCCAATAGTTACTCCGTAGCCCGGATAAAGCGACTCTATCTGGAATTTAGCCCAGTTATCTTTTTTCTCAATAATTTTTGGTTTTGAGGGTAATGAAATCATATTAAATCAGCGAATAACGAATTCTTTACGAATTTACGAATTTTCTTTCCTTATTCTATTCGTAAATTCGCAATAGATTAGATATTCGTTGATGGTTAACGTGAGTAATATTCAAAAATTGTCGAAATTTCAACTGAAGGAGCTGCTTCTTCTAAGCTCGGCTCGCCCGTAACTTTCCCTTCTAATCGTACGACATTCAATTTAAGCCAATTTGGCGGAGTGTGTTTCTTTAATATCACGGGAAGATTCTGAAAAATCTTTTTTTTAATGGAAATTGGCTTAATTTTAATAATATCTCCTTTTTTAACTAAAAAACTAGCGATATTAACCGATTTATTATTAACTAAAAAATGGCAATGAGAAATCATCTGCCTTGCCTGACTGCGGGAAAAAGCAAAACCTAATCTGAAAACTACATTATCTAAACGAGTCTCTAAAATTTTAATCAGTAAATCAGACGCATCCTTTCCTTTCTTTGCTTTAGTTAAGGCCTCTTTTACATATTTGCGAAACTGTATTTCTTTTAAATTATACCTTTCTCTTAATTTTCGTTTCTCTCTTAATTCCTTGCTGTATTCAGAAGGCGACTTAGGCCTTTTTTTTCTTCTTTGGCCTGGCGGATAATTCTTTTTAAGCATTGGACATTTCGCTGATAAGCATTTTTCACCTTTGAGAAACAATTTTATGCCAACTCTCCTGCAAATTTTACATTTTGGATTAATCATACTAAACTCTTCTAACTTTATGCGGCCTGCATCCGTTGTGAGGAACAGGAGTAACATCTGTTATTGAAATAATATCCAAACCGCGAGCAGCTAAAGATCTAATTGCTGATTCTCGACCAGAACCAACGCCTTTGACAAAAATTACTACTTTTTCAATGCCTATTTTCTTTATTGCCGAACTCATTGCTTCAGCCACTTTTGAAGCGGCAAAAGGCGTAGCTTTTTTTGTTCCTTTAAAACCAATAGAGCCGGCGCTGGTCCAATGTAAAACATTCCCATTAAAATCAGTTAAGGTGATAATGGTGTTATTATAAGAAGAAGAAATATAAATATTTCCCTCTTTGATTTTTTGAGAGGTTTTTTTAATTTCTTTTTTTACTTTTGCTTCCACTCTTTCTCTTTCTTCAAACAATTCTTCTTTAGTTTTAGCAATAATCCGTTTTTTTCCCATAATAATTACTTGGCTTCGGCTGCCGCTTTCTTTCCCGAGCCAACGGTTTTTCTTACATTACCTCTCACCGTCCGATTATTAGTCTTTGTTCTTTGCCCCCGCACCGGCAGTCCTTTTATATGCCGAATTCCCTGCCAAGTGCCAATATCTTTTAATCGTTTAAGATTAACCATTATATCTCTTTTTAATTCTCCTTCAATCTTATATTTTTTTTCAATAATTTCTTTAAGCTGGTTAATTTCCGCTGAACTTAGTTTAGACGCTTTGCAGGAAGAATTGATTTTTGTCTCGGCTAAAATTTTCCCGCTCAAAGACCGACCTATACCATAGATATAGGTTAAAGCAAATAATATTTGTTTATTTTCCGGGATATTTACTCCGGCAATTCTTGGCATAATTATCCTTGTCTTTGTTTATGCTTAGGATTTTTGCAAATAACATAAACTCGTCCCTTTCTACGGACGATTTTACAATCTTTACAAATTTTTTTAACCGATGAACGCACTTTCACCCCGTTAGAAGTCTGTCTTTATATGACTAAAATAGTCAATTTCAGATAGCTCTATTTATAAATAACCCAGTTTGTCTATCACACACAGGAAAATTTTAATAAAATTTTCCTGCCAAGGACTTCTAACGGGGTTCATAATTTTATTTCGCTCGGTAGACAATTCTTCCCCTTTCATCATCATAAGGGCTCATTTCTACCGTTATTCTGTCCCCGGGCAAGATTTTAATTCTATACATTCTCATTTTTCCAGAAAGATGAGCGTTTATTTCTTTGCCGTCATCTAACTTAACTCTAAAATGAGTGGCCGGCAAAGCCTCTAAAACAATCCCCTCTTTTCTAAAAACATTTTTGTCAGAAGTCGGCATTTTAATGATAAGTCAGTTTAACAAAAATATATGAATTAGTCAAATTTTAATTCAATTTCA
>DAOWKS010000021.1 GCA_030643665.1 bacterium | reverse complement strand
TCCGCAAAATGTTCTTTTTCGTCATTCATAATGTGAATTAAAACTTTTTTAATTTCTTCATTATCAATTTCGTCAATATGTTCCTGATATTGGTTAATAGCTCCTAACTCCCCTATTAAATCCTGTCTTAAACTTTCTAAAATTTTATTGTCCATATTTTTAATGTTATATTTTGTTATATTATATTTGACCTTGATATTTTTATTCTACTGTGTCCGTCCGTAGCTTACAAGCGAAGGAGGACCAAAAAACCGCCTCCTTGGCGATTTTTCTTACGTACTCCCCAGTTCAAAAACTTTTAGAAAATTTATCTTAATTCTGGAAAATAGAGAGTATATGACGATGATGAAAGAAAAACTAATTGAAATTTAAAGATTTTATAAAAATCCGAAAGTATCCCTCGCTTCAAGCATGTAAACAAAACTCAATAAATTTCTCTCCGAACGAACTCACTTTCACTAACTCTTTGAGATAATTATCACTCTTATCTCCAAATGACATTCCGCCGCCAGCTGATTGTAAAAAACCTAAATTACGCAGACGGCCAGTAGCTCCCACTATGGCATATTGCTCTATTCCGGGTTTCTGAATTGTTCCTATCGGTATAAAATTACTTTGAGAATTTAAAAATTTCAAAATTTCTATTTCCAATAAACTCATTGAACTCAATGACTCTAAAAAGAAAACCTTTTCGTCATAATCATCTTTGACTGGCTGAATTAAAATGTTTTTGAAATAATGCTTTAAATAATTTATTTTTTCCTGCAATACCTCTTTCTCAACTTTATTATTAACTTTTTCAATCAAAGTCATGAGTTTTGTCTCATCTTGATTATCCAGCGAAAGCTTTTCTTTCAAAGTTTTTAATTCCTCTGACAATTCTTTATAAAAATTTAATAGTCTACTAAATTCTCTCTGCTGTTTTCTATCAAAATATAAGGTCGCAAGAGTTCCACCAATATATGGTATTAACTGTAATCCAGCTTTAACCATATTCTCTGTTTCTTGTTTTTCCATAAATTTTATTTCATAAATTTCCCTCTATATATTTCGGAAGTTCAACTTCCGACTTTATTAATCTTTAAATTATAAAATAAATTTTCAAATTCAAGAATATAGCCTTTTAAATTATCAACTTTTGAGCGAATACCGCTTTTGTTAGAAAAACTAAATTTAGCAAGTATTTGATAAATGGCTTTTGTATCTTGATAATATTTTTCAATTTCCTTGCTACAATTAGATTTTTTTATAATATCCAACTTTGCCCTTCGTAATAATTCTCCACAAAAGTCGCTTAATCCTCCAGCATATGTTTCTATATCAGCCAATGGAAAATTTTCTGGTCCTAAAATTTTTCTTCTGTCACTTTTTATATATGAATACAAAATTTTGGCTTCAAAAAATTCTTCTTTTGCGCCAGAAAATTTTTTTTCAAATAATTCAATTTTACTATAAGTATTCTGAAAATTATTTATTTCACCTAAAAGTTCTCTTAAAATATTTCTTGCTTTAAGTAAATTCTTATTAAATATATTTACTTTCTTTTCTGCTTTTTTTAACGAAATATCTGCTTTGATTAAATCAGAATTAATAGAATAATTGATAGATTTTTTTGAAAGTGTAAGAATATCACCGCCAAAATATTCTAAGTCATCTAATAATTTTCTAATTATATCTAAAGACCGACGAGATTTTTTCTCCGATTTCTTTTTTCTTTCCTTAAGGTTGATTAAAAATGGGTATTTCATAAAAAATTATTATTTTAACTTAGGATAAATTGTATCATCAAGAACACTATTGAGGTTAAGACGTCCTGTTAAAAGACCTAAGTAATATTTTTTTGTTCATGATTCACTTTTTTATATTATTTCTCAATTAATTCTTCGACTTTTGCCAAATTTCATCAAACACTCAAGGCATTTGTAACCATCTTCAGACTTGCCATTTGCAGATACAACAACTATCAATTTACTTTCGTCTCCGTTACCGCAAATTTTACATTTTGATTTTTGTTAAATCTCTCCTAATTTTTTTGTTGGCCAATTCATAATTTTTTGGTCAATTCTTCGTAAGCTGTAATAATATAAGGCATCTGTGGAATAATTGTCTTTATGTCTACATTTGTTAATGGGTTATGAGCAGATACATCACCCAAAAATTTAATACCCTTAATTTCTTTTGCTGTTTTTGACATCAAAAAGGGTACACCGTTAACTTTTTCTGAGACGCACAGATTAATCATCATTTCTAATCCAACTAACCAGCCTGGCTTAGTTTTATCTTCAAGTTTTGCTTCAATGCCATTTTTAGAAAAAGTTATATAAATTAATTTTTCCAAAATTTTTCTTAAGAGAAAAGCTGTGCAATTACCGCTTAAGCCAAAATTATGCCGTAAGTCACTAATCTCTATGTCAAAATTATTTTCAAATTTTTTGAGTAATTTATCTGAAAACAATTCTTCTTCAATTGCCATTATTTTTCTATTCTTATTTATCACTTGAAGCGCTTTTTCTTTTGACACGCTGGCTAAAACCCAAAAATTTCCAGAAAAACCACTTGACCGCACCGCCCGAATAATTCCCTCGCCCATAAACTTCTTCATATAAGTCTGGACCTCGTTTGTTTTCAGTTTTTTACCAAAAACATCACGAACTTCGTCAATTAATTTTTGGGTAGTTTTGGGCGAATCAAAAAAATCCTGCCCGATAAGAGTTCTAATAAATTCATATTTACTACCTTTCTGTAGTTGCAAATTTTTGGCTTTTTCTTTTAGAATTCTACCAGACATAAGCTAATGTTTTTTTACCTTTGATAATCTTTTCCGCTATTCTTAACTTTTTTTTATCCTTTAATCTTTTCAACGCCATATTAACCCTATCAATTTTACAGGAATAAATCGGCGAAAGTTTTTTATAAACATCGTTCGCACTTTGTGGCTGTTTTAAAAAACCACCATCGCGTAGTTTCAAAATTAAGCTCGGCAAACTGGTCCTACCCTCGGCCTTCTGTTCTTTTTTACCATGATCTGATTTAGCGTCTTTGCCAAAAATCTTCTTTTCTAATTTTTCAATTCTCCTAAAAATTTGTTTGTTAATTTGTTCTTGGTTCATAAAATTTTTTGGTTATTTTCTAATTACATATTTCCATTTTCTGTCGCCCTTTTCACGAAACCGAATTAAAACCCTCTCTCTCACAAGATTTAATAATCCCATTGAAACGGTCGCATTAGAATAATGTCGTCCTTCCTGTTTAAGCCGCTCAATGATCGCTGGAAGCTGTTTAGGTTCGTTAAGATAGCCTTCACTAACTAGAATCCTTATTCCGCCAGTGGCGCCGGAGGTATCTTTTTTGTTTTCTTCGACATTGTGCCTGGTTTTAGTTGATTTTATTTTTACCTTGGTTCCTGCTAGTTTAGCCAATTCTAATACCTGGGCAATTATACTTTCTGCTATTTTTTTTGGATCTTTTTCCATAAATTTTATCTTTTAAAATATTGATATAACCCTTTATCGGGTTTATTTCTATCAAGCACTTTTTTAATAATCAAAAGTTTTAATGACGGCATCAAGGCAGTTGTTGGTTTTTTAATCCCTCTATCTTTTAATTTTTTCTGCAAGTCAGATATAGTTTTGGTCTGGTTAAAAAATCCTTCTTCCAAAAGCTCATAGATATTCCTGGTAAGACCGGAAAAGTCTCGATCTTGTTTAGTTGATTGATTTACTCCTTTATCACGTGGTGATTTTTTGCTTGGCACATTTAACGAATGCTTTAATTGTATTAAAAGCACCTCAATTTGCTCAATAATTTGTTTGTTTGTTATTTTGGACATATGCTTATTTATAATTTAATTCTATGATGTATTATAATCCTCTGCAAAATACTGTCAAGAGGCCTAAATTAAGATGTGGATTCAGCTTTTTATACCTTCATTATAATCTGCTAAATTTAAAAGTCAAGCGATTAAATGCAAGATGCCAAAAAAGTGCCCTGTTTTAGGCACTTTTTACCATAAAGTACTTATACGTTTAAGCTAATCAGAATTATAAAATGGTATGGTTCAGCTCTTTTAGATGCTTTTCCAGCTTACTTGCCTCCCGGCCAATCTCCTTCAAAATCTTCCTTGGTTCTCTGTGTTCTTTCTCCTCTTCTCCGAGGTGAGGCCGTAAAGCTTATATATCATTTTATCAATTTGGTGTTTGTATTCTTTGACCTTTTTGCAAATATGGAAATTACAGAAGTCGGGTCGCTATAAATCTTGGTTTTGTTTTGAAAATCCAGAACCGTTTTTTGTAGAAATATCCCTACTCTACTATTTTATTTTGATTTATCTTATTTAATTATCTAAAATCATCTTGAATTTCTTTCATTAATCTAGGATAATCACTATTGATATCTTTTGATTTATTAGGCAAATAATAAATTTTATCTTTAAAAATTGTTCGTCCACAGTCAACCATTTTTGTATCGCATGTTAATATTCTAACATTATT
>DAOWKS010000056.1 GCA_030643665.1 bacterium | reverse complement strand
TAAAAAATGAAAATACTTTTTACCGGCGGCGGTACTGCCGGCCATATCATACCAATAATTGCCATTATCAGAAAATTAAGAAAAATCTATTCTAAAGAAGATTTAAAATTCTTTTATGTCGGACCGCAAGATGAAATCGGTTCAATTTTGCTTTCTCATGAAGGGATAAAAATCAAACAGGTTTTATCCGGAAAAATCAGGAGATATATAGATAAAAAAAGTATTCTCCAGAATTTAGTTGATGTTTTGTTTAAAATTCCAATTGGTATATTACAGGCATTTTTTTACATTTTCTTTTTAAATCCCGACTTAATTTTTAGTAAAGGAGGATTTGGTTCAATTCCAACGGCAACAGCCGGCTGGCTATTAAGAGTTCCAATTTTTTTACACGAATCAGATGTTGCTCCGGGTTTAGCTAATAAATTTATTTCTAAATTTTCTTTAAAAATCTTCGTATCTTTTCCAAAAACCGAATATTTTCCTGTTAAAAAAACAATTTTGACAGGTAATCCAGTTAGAGAAAAAATTTTAGAGGGCTCAAAAGCTAAAGCTAAAAAATTATTTCAATTAAGCGAAGAAAAACCTATAATTTTAATTTTAGGCGGCTCCCAAGGAGCTCAAAGAATCAACAATAAAATTCTGGATATTTTAGCCGAGCTTTTGAAAAATTTTGAAGTGCTTCACCAAACAGGTGAGAAAAATTTTAAAGAAGTTGAAGCCGAAGCCAAAGTTGTTATTACAAAAAATTTAGAAAAATATTATCATCCATTTTCGTTTTTAAAGGAAAGGGAATTAAAGCATGTTTATCGAGCATGTGATTTAATTATTGCTAGAGCCGGCGCAGGCACTATTTTTGAAATTGCCGCTATTGGCAAGCCGTCTATTTTGATTCCTTTACCTGAATCTGCTCAAAATCATCAAGTTAAAAACGCCTATGTCTATGCTAAAAATGGGGCTTGTATCGTAATGGAAGAACCTAATTTTACTCCTCGTTTTTTTCTGGAGAAATTAAAATATCTTTTTTCCCATCCTGAAGAATTACAAAAGATGGAGAAAGGCGCCGGAAACTTTGCTCAACTTCGAGCAGCTAAAATAATCGCTGAATATATTTGTAATTATTTATCGCATTAAAAAATCGCATTAAAAAACATGGCTGTTGAAAATTTTATAGGCGAAGTCAGGGTTAGAATTGCTCCTTCGCCCACTGGATATCTTCATATCGGCACTGCCAGAACCGCGCTTTTTAATTATCTTTTTGCTAAAAAAGAGCAAGGAAGTTTTGTCTTAAGAATCGAAGATACTGATGTGGCGAGGTCAAATTACGAATATGAAAAAGACCTTATTGAAAATTTAAAATGGCTGGGAATTGAGTGGTCAGAAGGGCCATATAAACAGAGCGAACGCTTAGCTATTTATGAAAAATACTTAAAAAAGCTCTTAAACGAAGACAAAGCATATTATTGCTTTTGCTCAGAAGAAGAATTAGAAGACCAAAGACAGTATTTGCTTTCAATCGGCAAAGCTCCTTGCTATTCAGGAAAATGCGCTCATTTATCTCAAGAAAAAGTCAAAAAATATTGTATAGAGGGTAAACCATCAGTAATAAGATTTAGGGTGCCAGCCAAAAAAAAGGAATTTAATGACCTAATACGAGGCAAATTAGAATTTGACACTTCTTTAATAGGCGATATTGTTATTGCCAAAAATTTGACTGCTCCCTTGTATAATTTTGCTGTTGTTGTTGATGATTTTGAAATGAAAATCAGTCATATTATCAGGGGTGAAGACCATATTTCTAATACCCCAAAACAAATTTTAATCCAAGAAGCATTGGAATTTCCCCGGCCAAAATACGCTCACTTGCCTTTAATTTTAGGACAAAACCACAGTAAACTAAGCAAAAGGCATGGAACCACAGCTATTTCCGAATATAGAAAAGTAGGTTATCTGCCAGAGGCCTTGGTTAATTTTATGGCTTTTTTGGGCTGGAATCCCGGGACCGAGCGAGAGATTTATTCTTTAGCTTCTTTAATTAAAGAATTCTCGCTGGAAAAAGTCCAAAAATCAGGAGCAATTTTTAATATAAAACGACTGGATTTTTTAAACAGCTTTTACATCCGCCAAAAATCGTTGGAAAAATTAACCGAACTTTGTCTTCCTTATTTAATTGAACAAGGACTAATTAATCCAATCTTTAAATCAGAACAATATCCTCCTGCTTACGGAGGAATGGAAATTAAACAAAGTTATCAAATTTCTGAAACCAAAGAGGAGATAAGTTTAGATTGTCTTCAAAAAATTATTTTAATTTATCAGGAGCGGTTAAAAAAACTCTCGGAAATTTCTGAATTGACTGATTTCTTTTTTAAGGATAAACTAAAATATGACAGAAGTTTATTAAAATGGCAGGAAATGACTGAAAAAGAAATTATTAAAGCACTTGACAGGTCAGAGAAGTTGTTGTCTAAAATAAAACCTGAACAATGGAACAAAGAAAATTTAGAAAATGTTTTATTGCCGGAAGCTGAAAATTTTGCTAAAAAAATAAAGAAAGAGGCGGGAAATAGGGGATACCTTTTATGGCCGTTAAGAGTCGCTCTTAGCAATAAAAAAGCGTCTGCCAGCCCTTTTGAAATAGCTGAAATTTTAGGCAAAGAAAAAACTATAAAAAGAATCAAAGAGGCAAGAGAATTATTGAAATAAAAAAAAGAGGATTAAAAGTGTCCTCAATTTGTTCATAATTTCACTGCGCTAAAAACGCAATAAGCTTATGTCAATTTGTTTCTTCCGGATATTTTCTGCTTCATCTTTAGCTCTTTCGGCTATCTCTAATAGATCCCGGTTTAAAATCCGTAAACCAGCAACTATTTCTTCTTCTTCTAAATTTTGTTCAAAATTTGCAGTTATTCTCATTATATCCTCAATAAACAGCCCCCTTACAGTTTCTATTTCTTCTTTTTTTGCCGTTTCTGCTTCATCTCCCATTTTTCCATATTCACCTCCTAAGAACTATAATTTGAAAAATATATGTATTCCAAACATAAATCATTATATAAAACTATAATAATATTGTCAATAGTTGGGTTAATTTTGCCCGGTTTTGGGTTTATTCAGGCGCAAACTCAAACAATAACCGCGCCTGAAACCCTGGAAGAAGCGCAAGAAATGGGAGAGAAAATGGGGGAGAGAATTAAGGAAAAAATGCCCGGAATTTTAGATAAACTATGGCAGGAAGATGTTTTGCCTGTTTGGCAAAAAATGGCTGATTTTTGGGAATTCAATATCTGGCCAAAAATCGCAGGGTGGTTTAAAAAAGAGATAGAGCCGCGGGTTAAAGAAGAAATTGAGAAAAGAAAGCCGGTTATTGAACAAGAGTTGGAAAAAGAAAAACAAGAGATGAGAAAAGAAATTAAAGAAGAGCTGCCAAAAATG